>NC_015496.1:1872500-2172500 GCF_000212355.1 Dokdonia sp. 4H-3-7-5 | reverse complement strand
TAGGAGTATTTGCAGTCTTGAAAAACATTATGCCATTTGATATGGAGGTAGATCAAAACTTTATTGCGGCTATTCTTACCGTAATTGGGTACTCTCTGAATGATACCGTGGTAGTTTTTGACCGTATACGTGAGTATATTAAAGAGCACGGTTCTACTAGAGGATTTGGTAAATTAATTAACCAAGCACTTAACAGTACATTGAGTCGTACACTTAATACGTCTGTAACTACGTTAATCGTACTTCTAGCGATCTTCTTCTTAGGAGCTCCATCTATTAGAGGATTAATGTTTGCACTTATTGTAGGTGTAATCGTAGGTACATATTCTTCACTATTTATCGCAACTCCTGTAATGTTTGACACAGTACAGAAGAAAGGATTAAAGGAAGAAAAAGAAGAGGAAGAAGTAGAAGCATAAGCTTCTAAGAAACTCAATAAATAGAAAATCCGCTACTGAGAAGTAGCGGATTTTTTTATGCGCTATCGCGAAAGCGTAACTCTTAAAAAGATGGATAATAAAACGCCTCTTACTATATACTCTATAAAATATTCAGTCTATGGAATATTCAAATACTTATGTGTCTGTAAGCTCACTTTCCACTTTGGGTTTTTCATCACATAATCTACAATGAGCGGCACCATCTTATCACGCACAGACCATTCTGGTTGTAAGTATAAAATACAATCTTCGCCCACTTGTGCTGCGTGCTTCTCTGCAAAGTCAAAGTCTGACTTATTAAAAATAATCACCTTCAGTTCGTTTGCTTTTTCTAAAACAGAAGCTTTAGGTAACATACGTTTTTTAGGAGAAAGACAGATCCAGTCCCACTCACCAGAAAGCTCGTAAGCACCAGAAGTCTCAATATGAGTTGTAAGTCCTAGGGACTTTAATTTATGTGTAAGCGGGTTCATATCCCACATAAGCGGTTCCCCACCTGTCACTACAATTGTATCTGAGTACTTTGCAGCATTTTCGGCTATGGTATTTGCATTTGTAGGAGGATGTATCGCAGCATCCCAGCTTTCCTTCACATCACACCAGTGACACCCCACATCACAACCACCTACTCGTATAAAGTAAGCTGCTGTTCCTTTATGGAATCCTTCTCCTTGTATAGTATAAAATTCTTCCATAAGCGGAAGCATTTCCCCAAGGTCTATTTGTGCTTGTAAAGAGTCTAAGGCCTGTTTTGTCATAGCGTGCAAAGATATAGAATACAACTAGATTTAAAACCATCCATCACGACAGTCTCATTACTGTTAACATATGTTGTGATTAGAATGTGATTAATTACGCTTTCGCGAAAGCGCAACCCCGATAATTATCGCTATAAATGCTCCAGCACCTAGCACTGTAAAGCTCAGTTTAAGGCTTGAAAAATCTGCTAAAAATCCCACCAGTGGCGGACTCGCAAGAAACCCTACAAAACCAGCTCCCGCAACAAATGAAATGCCATCTGCACTGTTCACTCCCTTTGCCTTACCAGCCAGTCTAAGCAACTCAGGAATAATTACAGAAAAACCTAAACCTATAATCGCAAATCCTAAAAGAGTGACAAATGTAATAGCCGAGAGTACCGCTAGGTAGCCTACAACCGCAAAAAGTGCACCGCCTATAATAATTTTAATGGAGCCAAAACGTTTGCTCACTCCATCACCAAAGAATCTTCCCAACGCCATAAACAATGAGAACAGTAAAAACCCCATTCCTGCAGTTTTTTCGGTTGTTACTTGCACAATATCTTCTAGATATAGTTTACTCCACTGCTCAATGGCTCCTTCGCTGCCCATAATTATAAGAGCTATAATGGTAAGACCTAGCAGCGGTTTGAGTAAATTGAAATTAAGTGTCCCGTGACTGTCATCTATAGGGGTTCTATGAGCTATATAACTTTTGCAAAGCCACAAATTTGTGACAATGACCAGAATTGCAGCTCCCATACTGTGATAAACAGGCACCTTAACAAGGTCTATTATAAAATAACCTATCACTGCGGCAATTGCTCCTCCTATAGAAAAGAAACCGTGTGACGAACTCATAATATGCACCTCGTCTTCGGTTTCTATATCTGAGACTAGGGCATTCATTGCTATATCTGTAAAGCAAGAAAACAGTCCCACACAAAATAAAGAAACACATAATACAATATACGACGGAGCAATTAAGGGCATTAAAAATAGTAGTGAGAATATAATCACACCTACCACCGTAGCCTTACCTACTCCCATACTTTTTATAATGCGAGAAGCCATCGTAAGTGACACAAGACTTCCTAATCCCATACAAAATAAAGCTACCCCCAAATCTCCATCATCTATCCCTAGCTTTTCTTTTACTCTCGGGATGTAAAGCACCCAAGTACCTATCATAATATTGAGTGAAGCAAAAACCCAAGCGGGTGCAAAGTATCTTTTTCTAGATAGTATGAGAAACAGAGAGTTCATCTCTCAAAAGTAAATCATCTTATAACTCAAACCACAATAGCGCAAGAATTTGTACGCAAACGTTTTATAATAAAAAGGTCTCCCATATTGAGAGACCTTTTTATTATAGTAGGTCAGTAATATTTACTCTTGAACTGTTACATTTTTCCATTTTCCACCACCAAAATAAAATCCTAAAGAGATACCAAAATATCCATTTTTAACAGTACCAAACTCATTATTATTAAGGTCACGTAATTGACCTTCTGGCGCAAAATTATACTCTGCAGCAAGTCTAAACTTAAAGTAGTCAAAACCTACTCGCAACATCCCACCTAGACCATTATCGGTTTCAATATTATTTGCATCGTCATATTCATCAAAATCTGCGATTACGTTTGCACTAGAAACATATCCTATTCCAGCACCACCAAATACTGCAAAAGGTGACCCATCTTTATGGTAAAAATAATAATCTATTGTACCTAAATAAGAACCATACACTGTGACAATATCTGTTTCAAAAGCATCGATGCCATTAGAAGGATTTGTTAACTCGGCAAGTGCCGCACCACCTATTCTAAAACCTACATTTATCTTTTCATCTATTGACCATTTAGGCTCTAGATTAAACATCACACCATCTCCATATTCATTACCCGCAGCATAACCTAGGCGTATATCAAATCTAAATTTTTCTTTTTCTTGTGCAGTAACCTGTGTGTAGCAACCTGCAATTAGTAAAAGTAGTACAACTAGTTTTTTCATAAAGTTTATTATTAAATGGTCCACAAATATAAATAACCTCGGCTCTCAACGTAAGAAAAACTCAGTTACAGATTACAATTTAAATGTGCTGAACATTTACGCTGCTTCATAAGCCCGTAAAGGCATTTTCTCCCTTAAAATCATTATTTTTAGACAAGCAACAGTTCTTCAAGAAAACAGCATATATGGTGTATGAAAATAATCTCGCTTTCGCGAAAACGCAAGACGAAAAAGATCCCCTTAAAGAGTACCGTAATCACTTCTACATACCCGTAGATAAGGAGGATAACGAACTTATTTACCTCTGCGGAAACAGCCTAGGGTGCCAGCCAAAATCTGTCGCACAATACATCGAGCAAGAACTCAATGACTGGGCAGATCTGGGTGTTGAAGGGCATTTTAAAGAAGAAACTCCGTGGATGTCTTATCACGAAGAACTCGCAAAACCTATGGCACACATCGTAGGTGCAAAACCTGGTGAGGTAGTGATAATGAACACCCTCACGACAAACCTTCACTTGATGATGGTCTCGTTTTACAATCCTACGCCATCACGTCATAAAATAATTATAGAAAGTGATGCTTTCCCGTCAGATAAGTATGCGGTAGAAAGTCAGATACGCCAGCGTGGATACGATCCAGAGACGAGCCTTATACTTTGGCAACCTCGAGAAGGAGAAGAATTATGCCGTTATGAAGACCTAGAAGCACTTGTAAAAGAACACGGCGACAGCGTTGCGCTTCTTTTAATTGGTAACACAAACTATTATTCTGGACAGTGCTACCCTATTAAAAAAATCACTGACTTAGGTCACAACAACGGCAGCAAAGTAGGCTTTGACCTTGCACACGGAGTGGGTAATATTATGCCAGACTTACACGAGAGCGGTGCAGATTTTGCCGTGTGGTGTACTTATAAATACCTCAACAGCGGCCCAGGAAGTCTGGGTGGTTGCTTTGTACACGAGCGCCATCATACAGATAAAAACATACAGCGCTTTACGGGCTGGTGGGGACAAAACAAAGACACACGTTTTAATATGCGCAAAGGCTTTGACCCAATACCAACTGCCGAAGGCTGGCAATTATCAAATCCTCCTATCCTCAGTATGGCAGCGGTAAAAGCGAGCTTAGATATTTTTGAGGAAGCTGGTATGAGTAACATACGTGCAAAATCTAAAAAACTCACTGGCTATCTGGAGTTCTTAGTAAACGAACTCAACAATGAGCACATCGCTATTATCACACCTAGTAATCCGTCTGAACGTGGGTGCCAACTAAGTATTCAAGTAAAAAATGCCGACAAGAGTTTACACAAAAAACTAATCGAAGCAGGAGTCATCTCAGACTGGCGTGAGCCAGATGTAATACGCGTCGCTCCAGCACCGCTTTACAATAGTTATCAAGACGTATTTGAAATGGTAGAACGACTCAAAAAGATACTGTAATGTATATCCCTGAGATTTATAAAAATGAAAATCCAGAGGAGACACGTAGTTTCTTAAAAGAAAATGCTTTTGGGATTCTTGTCACAAATCTTGATGGAAAATCGTGTGCGACACACATTCCCCTTGAATTATCAAAACGCCCAGACGGCACCGAAATCATACACGCACACATCTCAAAAATGAATGAGCAAGTTGCTCACCTCAAAAATGGCGCAGAGGCGCTCTGTATTTTTAATGGACCTCACAGTTATATTTCGGCTAGTTGGTACGACTTTGAAGAAGTATCCACTTGGAACTATACGGCCGTACAAGTGAGAGGTAATGTGCGTTTACTAGATAAGGAAGGCACTTATAAATCCATCAAAGCATTGATGGATAAGTATGAAGCACCACAAAAAAATCCAATAGATATGGATGCGCTTTCTGAAAAGACATTGCGACAAATAAACGGCGTGGTGGCATTTGATATTGAAATTACGAGCATTGAAGCTGTAAAAAAGATGTCACAAAACAGAAACGATAAAAATCACGATGCTGTAGTATCTAGCTTACGCGAAAATGGAACTCCAAACGACAAAGCCGTCGCAGACGAAATGGAGTGCTTGAGAAATAAATAAAAATTCAAACAGTACTAACGGAGAAATCACGCTAGTACTCACAATATAATATGGCAAAACAAGAACACATACTCATTATAGGCGCAGGCCTTTGCGGTTCGCTTCTAGCGTTACGTATGGCGCAGCGCGGTTATAAAATCACCTTGATGGAAAAGCGCCCAGACCTAAGAGCCGTACATCAAGATGCTGGTAGAAGTATAAATCTCGCTTTATCAGACAGAGGTTTAAAAGGAATACGCCTCGTAGGCCTTGAAGATCGAGTAAAAGATTTGTGTATCCCTATGAATGGAAGGATGTTGCACGACAAAGAAAGTAACACGCTTTTTAGTCCGTATTCTGGACGTACAGATGAATACATAAATTCTATCTCACGTACAGACCTCAACATTATGCTACTCAATGCGGCAGATGAGTATGATACCTTGCAGGTTCACTTTAACCAGGCGTGTACAAACGTAGATCTTAAAAATGCTACGGCAACCTTTACAGATTATCACACAAAAGAAGAGCAAACCATCACTGCAGATATTATTCTAGGTGCAGATGGTGCAGGATCTGCAGTGCGTAAGAGTATGTATATGAGTCGCGACTTTTTATTCAGCTTCTCGCAAGATTACTTAGGTCACGGCTATAAGGAACTCACCTTCCCTCCTGCCGAAAATGGCGGATACCGCACCGAAAAAAATGCCTTACACATCTGGCCACGTGGTCGTGATATGATTATTGCTTTGCCTAACCTAGATGGGAGTTTTACTGTAACGCTATTTATAGATTATGAAGATGCACCAGATAGTTTTGCATCGCTAGATAGCCCAGCTGCAATTACAGAATACTTTACAAGACAGTTTCCAGACGCTATCCCTATGATGCCAGAACTGTTAAAAGAATATGAAGAAAATCCTGTAGGGCCGCTAGGCACTATAAAATGCCACCCGTGGAGCGCCTTTGGAAAAACGTGTATTCTAGGAGATGCGGCACACGCCATTGTTCCATTTTATGGACAAGGGATGAATGCTAGTTTTGAAGATGTGGTAGTTTTTGACGAGACGCTAGATGCATTTGGAGATCAAGGATGGGAGAAGGTTTTCAAAGAATTTGAAAAAACTAGAAAACCAGATACAGATGCCATTGCAGACCTTGCCGTAGATAACTTTCACGAGATGAAAGAACACACGGCTCACCCTATGTTTCAAGAGAAGAGAAAACTCGAGACACAATTTGAGAAAGAATTCCCTACAGAGTATTACTCAAAATATAGTTTAGTAACTTTTAACGAGGCGATAGGGTACAAAGAGGCAATGACGCGCGGTAGAGCACAAAACAAAGCTATTTTAAACCTACTGGATGACGGATTGCTACCTGATTCTCTTTCGCTTAAAGCGAAATTAAAAAAAGTACAACAGGCTACACAAGACATCTTGCACGACGATGCCATAGCCGGAAACATATAACAAAATCATATACTTATGAGTGATAAAGATTTAGACCTACGTTTACAAGGCGATCCTTTTAATGAAAAGAAAGTGACACCTAGAGGAGCTTATCCTCATATTAAAAGAGCAGGAGACTTTCTATTTGTCTCGGGCACCAGCAGCCGCAAGGCAGATAATACTTTTGCTGGCGTGCACGTGATAGATGCAATGGGAACGATGCACCTAGATATCAAAGAGCAAACCAGAGCCGTACTAGAAAACATCAAGAAAACCCTCGCAACCGCAGATGCAACGATGGAAGATGTGGTAGATGTCACCTCATTCCTTGTAAATATGAATGATTTTGGCGGTTACAACGAAGCCTACGGAGAATTCTTTAACAAAGAAACCGGCCCTGCAAGAACCACCGTAGCCGTACACCAGTTACCACACCCGCATCTAGTAGTTGAGATTAAGGTGATGGCTTATAAGCCGGAATAGATGAACATCAAAAACTACATAAACGGCGACTATAAAAACCCAGCATCAAATGACTGGCTAGATAATTATGAGCCAGCTTCTGGGGAGATATATGGGCAGATTCCTAATAGTAGCGCGCAAGATATTGAGGAAGCTACCGCTTTCGCGAAAGCGGCATTCCCGCAGTGGTCCAGCACCACACTTGATGAGCGCAGTCGCATCTTGATGAACATTGCAAGTGGCATTGAAGCTAGACTTGAAGAACTTGCTCAAGCCGAAAGTCGGGATAATGGGAAACCGGTATCACTAGCAATGACTGTAGATATCCCGAGGGCGGCGAGTAACTTTCGGTTTTTTGCAAATGCGATCACTCAGTTTTCGGCAGAGAGTCACGAGAGTGTGGGAATGAACGCAATGAATTTTACCCTGCGTAAACCCATAGGTGTTGTGGGATGCATAAGTCCGTGGAATTTACCACTGTATCTCTTTACCTGGAAAATCGCTCCCGCAATAGCCGCTGGCAATTGCGTGATTGCAAAACCTAGTGAAGTCACTCCTATGACGGCTTACCTTCTTGGTGAGATTTGTACAGAGGCTGGACTTCCTCCTGGTGTTCTCAATATTGTACACGGACTGGGACACACAACGGGACAAGCTATTTTAGAACATAAAGATATTAAAGCGATAAGTTTTACGGGAGGTACAAAAACGGGAGCTCATCTTGCAAAAACGTGTGCACCTATGTTTAAAAAATTATCACTAGAACTAGGTGGTAAAAACCCGAACCTCATTTTTGCCGATTGTAATTATGAAGATATGCTTGCCACAACCGTGAGAAGCTCCTTTGCAAATCAAGGGCAAATCTGTCTCTGTGGGAGTCGCATTTTTGTAGAGCGATCTATCTATGACCGATTTAAAAGTGATTTCATTTCAAAAGTTAAGGAGTTAGTCGTAGGGCATCCACCACAAGAAAACACAGATCTAGGAGCACTCGTTTCAAAATCGCATCTTGAGAAAGTAGAAGACTATATTCACAATGCACAAGCTTACGGCGGTACCGTACTTTGCGGAGGTAAGCGAGTTACCGTTCCAGGATATGAGAATGGCTATTATCTAGAACCTACGGTTATTGAGGTGGACAGTAATGACTGTAAACTCAATCAAGAAGAGATTTTTGGACCTGTGGTGACTATAATGCCTTTTGACACCGAGGAAGAAGCACTTACATTAGCAAACGGCACAAAATACGGACTCTCTGCAACAGTTTGGACTCAGCAACTTGACAGAACAATGCGTTTAAGCAATGCACTTGAAGCTGGCATTGTCTGGGTGAATACGTGGATGAATCGAGATTTGCGCACACCCTTTGGCGGAGTGAAAGCTAGCGGCGTAGGTCGTGAAGGCGGCTTTGAAGCGCTCCGGTTTTTTACCGAAGCAAAGAATGTTTGCATAAAATATAATTAAAAAATAATAAGAGCGGGAGCAACTAAGATTAGTTCGCTACGCTCGCAATCACATACTATGAAACTAAACCTAACTAATAAAAATGCACTCGTCTGTGGCTCTACAGCAGGGATCGGACTAGCAACCGCAATGGGTCTAGCAGAAGAAGGTGCAAACGTAACCCTTGCTGCTCGTACAGAAGAGAAGCTCAAAAACGTTATCGCACAGTTACCTAATAACGGTTCACAAAAGCACAGCTACGTGGTTGCAGATTTTACAAATCCGCAGGCGGTGGCAGCTGCTGTTTCGGCAACGGGCAATGTGTATCACATATTAATCAATAACACTGGTGGCCCTCCAGGTGGACCTATTGTGGATGCAGATGTTACCGCTTTCGCGAAAGCGTTTACACAACACCTACAAACCAATCACCTATTAACACAAACCGTACTCCCAGGGATGAAAGCCGAAGGATATGGACGTATCATTAACGTGATTTCTACTTCTGTAAAACAACCACTAGATGGTCTAGGCGTGAGTAACACGATACGCGGTGCCGTGGCAAACTGGAGTAAAACAATGGCAAATGAGCTAGGGCAATACGGCATCACCGTAAACAACGTACTTCCTGGCGCAACCGCTACTGGCAGACTCTCTGAGATCATAGAAAATAAAGCAAAAAAGACTGGAAAATCTATAGAAGAAGTTTCACAGACAATGGCAAATGCATCACCAGCAAAACGTTTTGCCAAACCTGAGGAGGTAGCAAATGCAATTGTTTTTCTCGCTAGTGAAGCAGCTTCTTTTATTAATGGAATTAATGTACCTGTAGATGGAGGACGCACAAAAAGCTTGTAGATGGATATTAAAAAGATTTTCTGGATACTAAGTTGGCTCGTGGCGGGAGTTACCTTTGCGATGATTTTGATACATTATGGAGACATTCCAGACGAGGTACCTATGCACTTTGATGCGACTGGGGTGGTAGATAGATATGGTTCAAAAAATGAACTTTTTATCTTACCCGTACTTAGCGTCTTACTTATCTTACTATTCCAGTTTATGACAGGCAAGTCTATAAAGATTAACAAGCATAAACAAGGGGTTAAAAATGAGGCACAGGTTACCGTTACAAAAACCTTTATGTCACAAATGGCGCTGTATTGCACACTACTTTTTGGGTGGCTGGTATATCAATCTATGGCAGTTGCCGTGGGTAAACAGACTGGATTAAGCAGTTATTTTTTGGTTGCAACCTTTGGCGGTTTTATTATACTACTCGCCTTTTATTATATACAACTCAAGAAGGTAAAAGAGTAAGGCGGTACTCATATAATAATTGTATTTTTAAAAACACAACAGCGATTGCGTAGTACGCTTTCGCGAAAGCATACTCAATATGTCACATAGAAAACTTCGCATAAACGGCCATTCTCACCTACTTCCCTATCCAGAGGAGATTCCTCAGTTTATGAAAGACAAGGGTATATTTTGGGTAGACAAAGACCGAAAGTTTATGCTCCAGAAAGACTGGAGTAGACCAGTGACAGACTCAAGTTTTTTCTTGCACGAAAAACTGGAGTGGATGGAGCGCAACAAGGTAGACCACGCTGTGGTACTTAACCTCTCGCAGCTTTATGGAAATGGACTACGTCTAGAAGAAATGAAGCAAGCACTAAAGTTTCAAAATGACTTTAATGCGAGAGTACAACAAGAACATCCAGATAAATTTACAACTGGTTTTGTAGTACATCCTGGGTTTGTGCGTGGCGCTTTATGGGAGATAGAGCGCTGTGTAGAGGTGTTAGGTATGGATTTACTATGCTTGCCTACGCACTATATGGACACTATTGGGACGTGGCGATGTATTTTTGACGAAGAAAATGAACCTATTTTTGAGCTTGCAAGCAAGTATAATCTAGCAGTGGAGATTCACCCGTATGATGGTGAGAAGTTTATAAAACTGCAGAATACAAACTGGCGTTTTCACCTTATATGGATGCTTGCACAATGTGCAGATGCCTACCACTTCCTTACGCTTAATGGATATGCAGATAAATATCCAGGTATGCGTGTTTGTTTTGCTCACGGAGGACAACTAGCGCAAATTAACCTAGGTAGACGCATACAAGGTTTTGACGGAAGGCCAGATCTTTTTGAAGGAAAAACACATCCACGTAAATCTGTAGGACATCCTAATATCTTTTTTGACACACTAGTACACGATACAAACTCCCTTAAGATGATTATAGAAAATCAAGGAAGCAAGCAGGTGGTTATGGGACTTGATGATCCGTACCCGCTAGGTGAGATGGAAAGTGACAACCAAAGTAGTTATCCTGGTAAAATACTTGACCTTGCTCTCGAACGTAAGATCGTCAACTCTGCAGAATATGATGCTATCTGGGATGATAATGTTGTGAGATGGCTTTATGGTGATGACGAGAAACGCAAGGAAGCCTTTAGAAAACGAATTTTAAAAGAATAAAGGAGCAGCGTTTTGTACGCTATGTTTATAATCCATTACAGAGTGAGTACGACCGTGATCGATAAGATTATTACATTTACAGCCGTTATCACATACTCACTACACACCTCTATTACAGAAGTAAATATTCTATGCACTTTTTACCAGAAAATCTAGACGACTACGTCGTAGCACACTCGGCTCAAGAGCCAGCACATCTCAAAGCACTATCAAAGGAAACGTATCAAAAAATACTACAACCACGTATGCTTTCTGGAGCTTACCAAGGTCGTGTGCTTAGCATGATTTCAAAATTAGTAAACCCTAAGAGCATCTTAGAGATAGGGACTTTTGCAGGTTATAGTGCGCTATGTCTGGCAGAAGGTCTTCAAGATAACGGAACACTTCACACCATTGATATTAAGGAAGAGATGCAAGATTTCCAGCGTAAGCATTTTGACGCTTCGCCTTACGGATCACAGATTATACAGCATCTAGGTCAAGCACTAGATATCATACCAACCATTGACACTACTTTTGACCTAGTGTTTATAGATGCAGATAAGCGCAACTACATTAATTATTTTCACACAATAATAGATAAGATGAATCCTGGCGGAATTATCCTTTCTGATAATGTACTATGGAGTGGTAAAGTAGTTGAAACACTTAAGAAAAAAGATGTGGATACAAAGGTGTTATTAGATTATAACATACTTCTCAATGAAGACCCTCGAGTAGAAACGGTATTACTACCTATAAGAGATGGTCTTACGGTAAGCCGTGTTTTATAAATTTTATTCTTAAGCTATTAAGGAATATACATTATGATCTCGATGCTGAGATTGGTCTAGTATTATAGAGATCTCTTGATAGGACCAGTAATATCATTAATATCTTCCTTAGCCTTATCAATCTCCTTTTTAATATCCTTAGTAAGGTCTAAGTCGATATCATTTCTTTCGGCAGTTTTTGTGATTTCTGACTTGATATCATTTGTAGCGTCTTTAAGTTGGCGCATGCCCTTCCCTAAACCGCGAGCGATTTCTGGAACTTTGTCTGCACCAAAAACCATAATCACTATAAAAATAATGAAGGCAATTTCGGCACCAGAAATAAATAGAGGTAAGCTTATCATAGATAACAAAGGTATTTAATAGCGCAGTAGTTTAAAAACTTTCAAATGGAATAATCACAAACTATATACGATTGTTTTAAGGGTATAAATTACGCTTTCGCGAAAGCGTAACTATTCACACGTAACGCTTAATAATAACACATTCTCAGAAATAATAGCTAGCACCTCATAAATCACGCTATGTAAGGATTATTAAAAAATCGCAAATGATTAATTAATAGATAATTATGCCAATTTAACAAGTTGCATAAGCTATAACTTAAAAATCATTTAAAAAAAACTTTAAGTTTTTTGTAACATTTTGCAACTTTGCTGCGTATAACAGTTATAATAGACAAACCCTAGTTCATTACAACCCTATGAGACAGCTTAAAATTACTAAGCAGGTCACCAATCGTGAGACCGCATCCTTAGACAAGTACTTACAAGAAATCGGTAAAGTTGACCTTATCACGGCAGATGAAGAGGTGGAACTAGCACAGCGTATAAAAGCTGGTGATCATCGTGCTCTAGAGAAACTTACTAAAGCAAATTTACGTTTTGTAGTTTCTGTGTCAAAACAATACCAAAACCAAGGACTTACCCTTCCAGATCTTATTAATGAAGGTAACCTAGGGCTTATAAAAGCTGCACAGCGCTTTGATGAAACTCGTGGTTTTAAATTTATATCATATGCAGTATGGTGGATACGCCAGTCTATCTTACAAGCACTAGCAGAGCAATCTCGTATTGTACGTTTACCTCTCAATAAGATTGGGTCTATTAATAAAATTAATAAAACCTTTGCTTTTCTAGAACAAGCAAACGAACGCCCACCTAGCCCTGAGGAAATTGCCAAAGAGCTAGACATGTCTATCAATGATGTAAAGGAATCTCTAAAGAACTCTGGACGTCACATAAGTATGGATGCGCCTCTAGTAGAAGGAGAAGACTCAAACTTGTATGATGTCTTAAACTCTGGTGAATCACCAAATCCTGATCGCGAACTATTACATGAATCACTTAAGACAGAAATAGAACGTGCTCTTGAAACACTTACTCCACGTGAGGCAGATGTGGTTAGACTTTATTTTGGCTTAGGAGATCAACAGCCTATGACGCTTGAGGAAATAGGAGAAACTTTTGATCTTACTCGTGAGCGAGTGAGACAGATTAAGGAAAAAGCGATCCGTAGATTAAAACATACATCACGTAGCAAGATTCTTAAGACTTATTTAGGATAAGCTTATCATTTTTACCGATAATGTGTTAAAACCAATAGCCAATGCTCTTGGTTTTTTTTACAGTGAAAAGATTTGGTATCTTTGTAATACAAAAATGTAATTAACGCCACTGGCGACTTAATAATGACAACAACAGTTTATCATAACTGTTCGTTTTTTGATTGATGAATGAATCCCCGGCTGATTACCGGGGATTTTTCATTTTATATATTCTGGGTCACAAAACTTAATACTCCATCTTCATACCTTAGAAGAGAATCATATCTTTACATAAAACATCTATTATATGTCAACTACGCTCATTGCCCCATCCATACTTGCTGCAGATTTTGCAAACCTTCAACGTGATATTGAGATGATAAATGCTAGTGAAGCAGACTGGTTTCATATTGATATTATGGATGGTGTTTTTGTACCTAACATTTCTTTTGGAATGCCCGTACTACGTGATATTGCAAAACATGCCAAAAAAACAATCGATGTACACTTGATGATTGTAGATCCAGATCGTTACGTACAAACGTTTGCAGATCTAGGAGCAAATATACTCACCGTGCACTACGAAGCATGTACTCACCTGCATAGAACACTACAAGTAATTAAAGCTGCTGGGATGAAAGCTGGTGTAGCTCTTAATCCACACACGCCTGTAAGCCATCTTGAAGATGTTATACAAGACATAGACTTAGTTTGTATGATGAGTGTAAATCCAGGATTTGGAGGACAACAGTTTATAGAAAACACTTATGATAAGGTTGCTGCTCTCAAAGCTCTAATTACAAAGAAAAATGCTCCTACGCTCATAGAAATTGATGGCGGTGTAAGTGATAAAAATGCTGCGCAGTTGGTTCAAGCTGGAGCAGATGTACTTGTAGCTGGAAGCTTTATTTTTAAATCATCCAATCCTACGGAAACGATCAAAGAACTTAAAAATATTGCAGCTCGCTAATTAACAATAGGATCAACTACTTGAACCTTTGCTGTATCTTGAATGAAAGGAAGCACCTCATCAATAATAAGCGTATCCTTTCTTCTAAGATTATATAAGTACGTCGTATCTGATTGTGCAAATGTTTTTGCTTCTGTCGCATCCATTTCTAAAAACGAAGGACATGGAAAATAGTCAAAATCGTATTCAAAATTTGTGAGCATGGGTGATTTCCAAGAGCTCAGTCCTTTAAATACAGATGCTACCATAGGCATTGCCGTATTTGCACCAGAGCCGTGATAGGTTTTTTCAAAGTGCACTCTCTTATCTCTTGTTCCTACCCACGCTCCTACTACAATTTCTGGTGAAGCAGCTATAAACCATCCATCACCATTATTTTGAGTAGTGCCGGTTTTACCTATGAGGTTATATCCTATTTCATAATTTTTCATTCCTGAGGCGCTTCCTTCAGTTATTACCTCTTCCATCATTTTCTGTAATTCCTTTACATGCTGTACACTGGCTACACGCTTTCCAGCAGTAGAAGTATGTTTGTATAATTCATTACCGTCCTCATCTTCTATGCTTTGTATAGCATAAGGCTGTATGCTAGTCCCACCATTTGCAATACTTGCATAAGCAGTAACCATTTCAAATAAAGTAAGCTCTGCAGTACCTAGTACGATACTTGGTACTTCTGGAAGAGTGGTAGTAATACCCATCTTCTTTGCCTGTTCTATCACTTTCTCTACACCTACATTAAGCTGTAATTGTACAGATACTGTATTTACAGAATTTGCAAGCGCTCCGTGCATACTATAACTTCCTCCATAACGACCACTAGCATTTCTAGGCTTCCAGTCTTCATATTGCTTATAAGTCATTAAGGTGTTATTGTAATAATTACATGGATCTTGTCCTCTCTCTAAAGCAGCTAGATACGTGATAGGTTTAAAAGTCGAACCCACTTGTTTTTTAGTCACCACGTTATCTGTCTGACTAAAACCATAATCTATCCCTCCCACATATCCTAAAATAGCACCAGATCTACTATTTATAGTAAACACTGCTGCGTGTAATCTATTAAGACTTGTAGCTATAGAATCTCGTAAAGACTGAAATCTTGGTTCGTATCCTTTTCCAATATTCCAGAAGTCACGCTCCTTAACTTTCATAGAAAACTCAGTGATAGAGCCTGCTGTAGCATTCTTTGCTTTCATTCTTTTTACAGCTGTTTGCTCCTGGACTATTTTATCTAAAAGAGCTTCCTTACCTCCTTCTGTAGTGGTAGCTGCCCAGTATTTATCCATTAATACTTGTAATCGTTCTACTTGTTTTTGTAGCGCCTTTTCTGAGCTTTTCTGTATCGAACTATTGAGCGTCGTAGTAATCTTTAATCCATCCGTGCGTAGATTATAAATATGACCATCTGGAGCTGGGTGCTGTTGCGCCCACGTATTAAACTCAGCTTCTACAAAGTTTTTATAATAGGTGGAAAATGAGGACTGCTTTTTACTTGCTTGATAATTGATTGCTAGAGGTACTTGAGCTTCTATTTTCTCCTCGTCGCTAAGGAAACCATACTTTACCATTTGATTTAAAACCGTATTGCGTCTGCGTTCTGCACGTTCTGGATGATTGCGCGGACTATAATAGCTAGGTGCTTTGAGTAATCCTACGAGCGTAGCACTCTCTGCAATGGTTAATTGCTCTGGAGGTTTATTAAAAAAACGTAAAGATGCTTTTTCTATCCCATATATATTTTCCCCAAAAGACACTGTATTAAAGTACAGCAACAATATTTCATCTTTACTATACACAGACTCTAGCCTTCTAGCAATAAAGAGTTCTCTAAACTTATTTATAGGAGTACTGAGAAAAAACTGCTTTTTTCGTCCAAATATGTTCTTTGCGACCTGCTGTGTTACCGTACTACCTCCGCCTGCATTCTGACCTAAAATAATAGATTTTATAAATACACGACCATAGCTTTTATAATCTATACCTCCATGCTCATAAAAACGAGCATCTTCGGTGGCAACTAGGGCATTTTTAAGCGCTTCTGGAAGTTGTACTAAATCTACATTTGACCTATTTTGCAAAAAGTAAAGACCGTTAGACTCACCTCTAGCATCGTATAATGTAGAAGTAACTGGGTTTTTAAGCTTCTTGAGATAGTCGGCTGTTGGTATTTTTCCAAATACACCTATGTAAATACTCAATAAGAATATTGCAAACAATCCGACCATAGTGAGCACCGCATATCTTATCGCCTTAAAAGGCTTAGCCTTTATTCTCGCCCAAATTGCCTTAAACTTATCTTTATAATTATACAATTGCCGTTGGATTACTAGATGTAACTATGATTACTTGATGTAGCACACACAAAAAAATGCGCACCTCCTATAATCAAGGAAAGTACGCATTAAAATTTATTTATTGAGAGCCCTTAATCTCTTGACATAAAAATTCTCAAAATATACCAGAATAATAACATTAGTGAGGCAAATAAACCTAGAGCCGCAGCAACGTATTGCTCTTCATCATATTTATGCACCATATTTGAAGTCGTATATAATATAGACCCTGCTGCAAGTGCCACCATAGCAACACTAAACCATAAGCCGAGGTCAAATCCAAAAAGGAGGCCTGCTACCATAAGTCCTATTGCTAGAAAAAATCCTATAGCAAGTATAGATCGTAAAAATGAAAAGTCTTTTTTAGTAAGAATCACAACTGCAGATAATCCTGCAAATAATGCTATGGTCATCACGGCAGCCTTTTGTAAAATCTCTACTCCATCTATCATAGAGAATGCCATGAGAAGTAGAGGAATAAAAATAAAAGCCTCTGCAACTACATAAATCCCTAAAGCTAAATAGTGCTGGTTTTTATCTCTAGACTTGAGCGCTAGCCCTTCTGCATAGTTTGTAATAAACATAAATGCCCCAAGTAGTAATAACCAGCTCCAGCCACCTGTAAGTGAATATGCAAAGTTTACAATAACTGGTGATTGAAAAAACAAGTATTCGGTGATGATGAATAATAATACTGCAAGTGCTACATAGGTGTATGTCTTGCGATAAAATGCCACTCGGCGCTCATCAGATAATGCACTTACCGGTACTATTTGTGGTTGATATGATTCCATTGATGTTATTATTTTAGTTTTGAAAGTGATATATAAATGTAAACAAACTAGAAATACGCTGTTCCTAAAAATTAAATATTGTAAACATATTAGAGATGTATCTTATATAATTGACGAGATGTATTTATTTTTAGCTTTCGCGAAAGCGTAATTATATTATAAATAGTCCATTGTATCAAATTACCTCAACGGTTACTTCTTAGAAGACGCACCTTTAAAGTTTTGAGACGAATTCTTGAACAATACATTAAAGGTAGTAAGGCTACCATAAATACGAGTAATGTACTGCTGGAGATCAACTTTATCTTGATCATCAAGTGTTTTACTAGCATTAATCTTTTGCTCCATCACGCGCACACGGTCGCGCACCATCACAATTTTATGGAAAAAGCTTTCTATCAAAATATCCTTTGATGACAAGTTACTATCCTCTGGAGATAACGTCATTGTTCCTCCTCTCCACTTATCTGCTATAGGCACCACCTCAGAGATGTCGCTATATCTCTTAAGTAAATCTTCAAAAGTCTTTTCTACCTCGTACATACTCACACTATCCACTTCACCTTCTAGTGCTTCTATAACTTCAAAATTATCATCTAGTGTTATAGTCTCGAGTCCTCCGTCAATAAAAGTAACCCAGTACAGCTCTGAGGTGACATTTGTGATTACGCCTTTACCTAGCTTGTTATGGTCTATCCTACTTCCTATTCCTAATATGGTATTCATAATCTTATATATAGTTTCTTTTGTATTATTACTTATTTACATACGCTAATATATGTAATAACAACCTTGTGTTTCGGTTTTAGATATTTTTCTCTTAACAAGAATTTAACGTCTTAATAGAAACCTTGCGATTCTTTACTGCGTAAGTGTTCTCAAATAAACAATATACAACAATGAAAAAATTACCAAAAATTCTAATCGCAGGTGCTGTCTTACTTGGAGTAGGTGCACTTATCGCAGCCGATCACTTAGATGCTCCTGCAGTAGGCGGAACAACCGCAGACATTACTGATTACTTCGCATTTGAAAGTGCTGAAAATTCTAACAACACCGTATTTGTAGCAAACGTTCAAAGTTCGCTTGCTGGAGATGCTGAGTTTGACGAGAATGTTCTTGTTGAATTCAACATTGATAATGATGGTGATCTTGTAGAGGATAGAGTTATACAAGCAATTCCAAGAGATGGAAAAATGTATTTCTTTGGACCTTATGAAATTTCTTCAACTGGACTTAACAGTACTATTGACGAGAGTGCACTTATTGGATCTGTAGATATCTCTACTGGAGCTGATGAAAACACAATGACTACTACTAATGGAATTAAAATATTTGCTGGTTTAAGAGCAGATCCTTTTTTCTTTGATTTTACAACTTTTAATGCTGTTGTAGGAAACCCTGCAGGACCTTTTACAGGAACAACAGGACCAAACGGTGGTTTTCAAACTGCTGAAAATGCTTCTGACCCTTTTGAAGGTACAAATGTACTTTCTGTAGTAGTTGAAGTTCCAAACACTTTATTAGGTGGTACTTCTGCGCATCCAGCTGGAACAGGCGTTCAAATTTGGAATACTTGGGTTGAAGCAAAAACAAAACAATAATAGTTAAAAGACATATATCATGAAATTACAAAATATAAAATATCTATTTGCAGCAGTTCTTCTAGCAGGAGTTGTATCATGTAGCGACGACGACGATAACACACCTATCACAATTGATCCATTGCCAACGCCTACAGAAGTTGACTTTTCTGGAACGTTTGCTCAACAAGATCAAATGGGACGTGCAGCAATTAACACTGTATTAGGAGGAGATAGCGCAGCTAAAAATAGCTTCAACACAACAATCCCTTCTGAAATGGTTGCAGGATTTCAACAAGCCTTTCTTAACAAAGCTGTAGCATTACACGATGCATTCGGAGTTGAATATGAAACAAACATTTTAGGTCTAGACGCTCCAACGCTTACAACGATATTAGCTCAAGATGTTTTACAGGTTGCACCAGATGTACCTACTACGTATTTTGATGGAACTAACGTTCTAACAGGTCGTACTCTTAGTGATGATGTTGTAGATGTATCTTTAATTTTACTCTTCGGAGGAAATAATGGAGATAAATACAACGGGCAAGACCTTGATAATGATGGAACACCTGATTTACCAATTTTAGTTACAGATAATGTAAGTGCAGGTACAGGTGCTATGGGAACTACAACATTTCCTTACCTAGTAGGACCACAATAAAAATTTAATTATTTTTAATTAGCTAAATGGGGGTCTGAATTTTTCAGACCCTTTTTGTTTAAAATCAATTGATCTTATGAAATATATAACCTTATTATTACTCACAACCGCCTTAATAATCTCTTGTTCAAATGAAGATGAAAAAATCCTCAATGAAGCAGATTATAAGAACTACCTAAAAACCAACAATTCTAAAGAGATTGCAAAAGCAGAAAAAGAATTAAGCTTCTGGAATGAACGAATAAAAAAAGATAGCATACAGCTCATTGAATTATCAAAAAGTGCTGGAATGCAGACAAAGATCTTTCAACTTAATGCATCTATAGAGCAACTCAAAAATGCAGAAAAAAACCTCACAAGATCTGCGCTAGTAACAAACATAGGCAAAGACGGAAAATTACTGGCATTAGCACAAAACTACATCACTCAGCATCGCTTTAAAGAAGCAAAGGCACTCGTTGATAGTGCTCGCATAGTAGCTGGAGGAGAAATTAAAGCTATTAATCTAGTTGCCTTTGATGTAGCAATGGAACTAGGTGATTATGAAAATGCAGAAAAGATCTTAACAAAAGAAACAGACTTCTCAGACTACAACTACTTGATTCGACTTGGAAAACTGGAAGATTACAAAGGTAATCTTGACAAAACAATCCAGCACATGGAAGCTGCAAAAGCTATTGCAGAAAGTAGTAAGCAAAAGGGATTACAAGTGTGGGTCTACACAAATCTCGCAGACTATTATGGACATGCTGGAAGAATTAATGATGCTTACAACCACTATCTCAAGGCACTAGCAATCGATCCTAGCAATTCTTACGCAAAAAAAGGAATTGCCTGGATTGCATATTCTTATGAAAACAATCCTACTGAAGCTTTACGCATAATTGAAGCTATAGAAAAAGATAGTAAAAGCCCAGATTACGAACTTCTCAAGTCAGAGATTTATGAAAGTACTGGCGATGAAGATAGCGCAAAAGAAGCGTTAAACAATTTTTTATCCCGAGTTTCAAATCCAAGTTATGGAGATATGTATGGAGCATATCTTGTCGAAATATATGCAGGCAACCCTGAGACATCACAGCAGGCCATTACGATAGCTCAGAAGGAAGTAAACAATAGACCTACTCCGATGTCTTACGATCTTCTAGCACATGCTTACTATGGAAATGGAGATTATAAAAAAGCCTTAAGCATAACTCAAGAACATGTAATTGGTAAAACTCATGAGCCTATGGCGCAGTTTCACACAGCACAAATTTATAAAGCTCTTGATATGAAAAACGAACTAGCTCCTATCAAAGAAGAGCTACTAGAAACAAGCTTTGAACTAGGCCCTGTTACCTATAAAGAAATACAAAACTTATAATTTTCCTAATCTATGAAACCGCTTCACAATGTTTTACGTAGATATAGTAAGGTTATTAGAAAACTATTAATGGTTGGATAGTTTTTGATTTTGTTTGTATGAGCGTCTTACTCTTTTGAGTAAGACGCTTTTTTATGACCTATAATTCGAGTTAGCTTTATAACCTTTTCTTAAGTACAGTTTATATAGATTATATAAATAACTTACAGACGCAAGTATTCATCATCCTGCCTGCTTACATCAAACGCTTGTAGTGTCTTTTAGATGACAATTGAGTAAGCATAACAACTAGACAATTCATATAATCTAAAGAGAACATGAACAGATTATATGAGTAGTTATTTGACTAGCGAGCTTATTGATTAGTAAACGAATTGATAGCGCATAAAAAACTCCTTACTATAGAACTAGCAAGGAGTTTTTAGATTGATACTATACTTATATATGTTACATGGAATTAGAAAGCTCTCATACATCTTAAGATGATGCAACCACTCCTAATGTATATAGTTGCTCAAGTGTAGGAGAAGCACTTCCTCCTTCTGGCTCTAAGGTAATACCAAAGGCTTCAGACTCATTAGGATTACTTAGCTCAAAGATTTGATTTCCGCTAGCATCATATTGATCAAGAACTCCTATGCTCGTAGGCGTAAGAGGTTCTAAGGTAAGAGACCACACTTGATAAACCTTCCCTTCAGGAGGTTCTGGTAATCCTTTTACATCTATATACGCTTTACCACTTTTCTTATCCCAATACACAGATGCGTAAGCTTCTGGTGCAATAGCTTGAGCTCCTAGCGGCACTGCTATTAAATCTTGTTTACGTATTACATTAAGTAATCCTCTGGTTTGATCGAGGTTCGTTTCTGCAACTTGTGTTTTACCTTCTTGAAGCAACAATTCTCTCTCCGTATCAACGATACGCTCTTCAAGCTTGTTATTTTCAGTATATAAGTAACCTATACCCACAAGCAATAATACTGCAGCGGCCCATCCCATGAATGCAACGATAGGAGTTTGCTTTCGCGAAAGCGGGATTACTTTAGTTTCATTATCGTTTAAATACTTTCTTAGAACACTTACATGCTTAGGCTCACCAGGAGCGGCTGCCTTAGCTAGATGCATTAAATGGTTTTCGATCTCTATTACCTCTTCTAGCAATGCTGTATCTTGAGATACATCACGAGCAATCTCCATCATTTCCTCCTCAGGAAGTGTTCCATATACGAAGAGCTCGAGAACCCCTGAATCTATATATGTTTGTGAGTTTTTCATACTACGCCTACTATATCTCTTAGTTTTTTAATACAAATTCTATTTCGTGTTTTTACGGTACCCAGAGGAATGTCTAGCTCTTCGGCTGTTTCCTTTTGTGTGTATCCTTGAAAAAACAAAAAGTGAATTATCTTTTTACAAAGCGGTTCTAGAACCTCTACATACTTCTTGATACCAATGGCATCTACCGAAGTATTAAAGCTTCCTTTCGCCTCGAGAATATCTACGAAATATTCGGCAGTATGGTTTTTCTTTTGGTTTTTAAAATCTTTTGAACGTATCTTATCAATAGCCCCATTGCGCGCTATATTAAGCATCCACGTAAAAAATCTTCCTTTAGCAGGGTTGTACTTATCTGAATTATTCCAAATTTTCACAAATGTATCTTGCAATAATTCTTCTGCCACTTCTTGGTTATGTACTACACTATTTATAACCCCAAATAAGCTCTCGCTATAGAGTTCATAAATTTTCTCAAAAGATGCAGGATCTTTCTGGAGAAACTTGTTGATTAATGCGTCTGGTTGTGTCATCATAGATTAGACTACCAATTTAATATTATGATTTACCATATGCAACTATTTTGCTGTTAAAGCCAGTAAATATTTACTTGTACGACTAAACAAGCAAGACTTACTCACTCCGACAAAGTAATACGAATTCCTGCTACTTACTAGTTTTTACCTAGTAAGTAATTAAAGATATTTTGGCCTGCTTTAAACAACTAGTATTTTAATAACAGTCTGTTAGGAGTTGACCATTATTTTCAAAATCACTTAACGGCTGTTTCAGTTCCTTTTGTGCTATTTCTTCTAGTGTATCTAATACTGAATGCTGCATAGCCATAGAGCCGCATAGCATAAAAACGCATCCATCTTTTAAGGCTTGTCCAACTTCCTTTTCTCGATGCTTTATAACATCTTGAACGTAAATTTTTTCACCTTCTTGCGATAATGCAAGATTGTATTTGAAGTCGTTTCTTTCTGGTAACTTCGCATTTAAAATAGCTTCATAACAATCAAAGGAAGCCAAGGTTCTACCACCCCAAAGTAGTCGTATGGGTATATTTCCCCTCTCATTTATGATCATTCCTAAAAAGGGTGCTATCCCAGTTCCATTTGCAATCATATAAACTGACGATGCTTTTTCAGGAAGATGAAAGTATGGATTCCTTTCAATACTAGCTTTAATATTTACTCCAGTTTCTAAGTTACTTAAATAATGGGAACAAACACCCTTAGTGTGTTGTTTTACACTTAGATAAATATCAGCATCTATGCGTGCTATAGAATATTGTCGGGCCTTTATACCCTTGCCAGGTATTACATTCAGTAAGTCACCCGACTGAAAATCCACTTTATTCTTTGATTTTAATCTCAAGATTGTGGTTTCATCCACATTTAGGTTGCTACGTGATACAACCTCAAATTTTAAAAATTTAGCCTCTTTTTCGCTTATAATTGGTAAAACTACCTCAAGATTCATTCCCGTTAATCGATTCCATCTCGTTATCCAATTAGTAAAAGACACCGGTGATTGCTCATTTATCTTTTCTAAGCTTTGTAATTTACTAAAAGATGGATGTGCACTCAATGCATCATTTACTTGGATTGCAAACTCACAATAGTGTGTATAACGTAAAGAACCAAATCCAACAACAGCAAACTTCATATTACTACTAGGCTCAATCTTCTGCAATAAATCCTTAAACTTTCGTGCGTTACTCGGCGCATCACCATCACCATATGTTGCTGTAAACACTATAAGATGTGTGGCTTTTTTATAAGTATTGTAATCGTTTAATGTAGCAAGGTGTACCTTAACACCTACTGCAATTAGTGCTTTATAATACGCTTTCGCGAAAGCGTATGTACTTCCAGTTTCAGACCCTACAAGCAAGATATATTGGGCTTCATCTTTATGGAATGTTGAGAAGATTGGCTTAGTCTTCTGAATTCGTTTTATACTCATTCTTAAGCCTGAATACATGAAAAACAGTATGCTTAAACTTGCAATGAACAAAATCACTGACCAAAATATATTTCCCTGTCCTGTATGCAGTAACATACTCCACTTCGAGACAAAATAGGCAAATGGATATTGCACCTCACTTACCACCTCACCAGTATATTGATGGACTAGCAACTCTCTATCTCTGAGTTCTAACTCATAATAATCGGCTACATCCTCTGAAAAAGGAAAGATAACTTTTCTAACCTCACTTAATTTTAGATTCTTAAATAAGGGGATTTCTGAAGTAGAAAACTCTTGCAATCCTGTTGTAGGAGTTGCATTCCAATTATGAGAAATTTGAGTTTCTGGAGTCAAAGAAAATTTCTCTACCGAAAGATACACTCCAGTAGTTCCTATAATAATTATAGGGAGTAAAAACCAACGTCCCAATATCACGTGATAGCGTTGTCCTATATTCGTTTCTTGGACTCTATTAAACCAATTTTTAAAACCACCCTGACGTTGTGCTAATAAGAAAAAACCAGTAAACGCAATCAAACAGAGCAAGAATGAAACTACTCCTACAAACACACGTCCTATGGTTTTTAAAAATAAAGAACGGTGTAGATTGGTTACATAATTAAAGTAGACTGATTGTTTCTCTACATTTCCTAGCGCTACTCCAGTTTTTGGATGGACATAAATCTGTCTATTTTCATTATCGCGTGTAACTACACTGGCAGTTACAAAGTTTTCTGCTGTTTTTTCTATCTCTAATACCTCTTGATATTTATTTTCTAAGGCTTTTATAGTACTTGAAAGGCTGGTATTATCGAGATCAACTACTGCATAAGGCTGCGTGATTAAAGTAGCGGGTTCAAGGGCTAAAATAGCACCAGTTATTGAAGCCAGCAATAAAAATAATGCCGAAACTGCTGTCAGTAAAAAGTGGCTATATCGCCAAATAGAACTTATCATTAAAATTTATTGTGGCATCATACGCACATAACGAATAAATCCGGTTCCTTCTACCTTACTTTTTATACTTGTAGATGTAAGTTCAAATTGCACATCACTAGTGTGATAATCTTGATCTTCAACAGCGGTTTCAAAACGAATACTATAACCTGCATCGATGTTGTTTTTAGGAATTTTTATAATATTTATCGCGCGCTCACCACCACTAATTGTAGCACCAACTAGGGCATCAATACCATCATCTTGTTTTCCATAAAACTGCCACCATTCTTTGATCTCACTGTACCACTCTGTGTCTTTTCCTTGAACGTGCAGTGTTTGTTCATATTCACCTTTTGGGTTAATTAGAGAAATCACTATGTAAGCGCCTTCACCACTATAATTAGTCATCTGTATCATACATTTTACAGCGGTCGTTTCATTTTCTTCTGCAATCGCACTCACCGTGCTTGCAGATGTAAATGTGACTAGTATAAAAGCCAAAATAAACAGTAGAGGAAGTGTTGTAAATAATCGTTTCATATTATTTGAGGAAGTTTAATTTAGTATTTTGTTTTTTTAGTATTTCGTTTTCCGTTGCGAGGTCTAAAACTGTCTCATCAAAATCAGTTTTTACAGTCTTGTCTGCCCCTTTGGATATTAAATATTGCAAAATATCACTAGAATGTGCTTTCATAGCAGCAATTTGTAAAACAGAATAACCACTGTTGTTTTTTGCATTAATATCTATATTAAACTCTTCCCAACGTTTTAAAAGTTCTAGGTTATTTTCTTGAGCTGCTATATGCAATGGTGTATTGCCTCCATGTTGTGTTTGCCCCATAACTAAGCCTTCATCTTTCAATAATCTTAGCTTTGCTTCAAAATCGATATTATTATGAGCCTTAAAGGTATTGAGTAAATAATATTCAAGTGTATTGCCTTCAGCATCTACGACTTCTACATCGGCGTTTTTCCTTAAAAGAAATTCAACCACCTCTGGTGAATTTTTATTTACAGCCTTTGTAAGCGCAGTATTTCCGTTTTCATCCTTTGTATTCATACTATTTACGTGCTGAGACAAAAAGTCAATAACGCTCAAATCATTACTATTTGCTGCATTCATAAAAGGAGAATTGCCGCTATTATCTTGCAAATCGACAGCTACACCTTTATCAATAAAGAATTTAAGAAGTGCTATATCATTAGTTCTATTAACAATATAATGCAATGGATTACGTCCGTAATCACCCACGGCATTTACTGTAATATCTAGTCCTTCTAAATACTTAAAAACAGCTAAGTCAATAGTTCCACCACGTGTACCCATTGCGGCATATAATATGGCATTACCTCCATTTGAATTCAAGGTTTTATAATCTACTCCTTTGTTTACTAGTAATTTCAATAAATCTAAATTCCCTTTTTTTGCAGCATAGTTAAAAATGCCATTATATGATTCATCTTTATCATTTAAGTCAAACCCCATTTTTAAAAATGAATTTAGCTCTGTCTCATTAGATAAAGATGGCGCTACAAGCAATAGTAAGTTTGCTCCATTTTCATTTTTTTCATTAAGTAGATCTACTCCATAGTTTTCAAAAGCCTCATATAATTCCTTATTGATTTGACCAGCATTTGCCGCAAATGTGAGTGGTGTATAACCATGGCTATCTAGCTGTGTTACCGACGAACCTTTTTCTAACAAATGGTTCACCAGTCCTACTTGACCAGTAAAAGCAGCCCAATGTAAATAAATACGGCTGTCATGAGTTTTCTTATCAACTGGGTTTCCCTTAAGAGATAAAAGATATTTTACCACATCGTTATCAGCTTTTTGCAGTAAAGCATACACTACCGCATCAAATGCTCTTTCATTAAGCTCTGTAGCATCATTTCCATCAGCTATCTTTTGTTTTACTATATCTAGACTAGGCTTACCCTTCCAAAAAGTTGGATTTAAAAAAATGTTTTCTTGTGCTGTGGTTGTTAGTGCACCAAGAACTATAAATAAGATTGTAAAATGTAGTTTCATCTCGTGATTACCTTGTTTAAATTCAAATACAAACATAGCTATTTTTATTTATTCTAAATAACAATAGCTTAGTAAAATATCTTTTTTTAAATTACTATTGACAGATAACAGAGGCTAAATTATTGCTAAGTAGTGTTTTATGAAAATAAAAAATTACACTTTAAAATTAATGTTATTATAAGAGAGGATATAAGAATTTAGACCTTCTGAAACTTATTAAAAGTCTACCTAGGGTTTAGAAATAAATTATTACTAACATATAAATCTAAAAGACAATTATTAACTCTGGGAAAATTATGGTTTAAGTATATTTTTATAAAGAAAACGAGTTTATCAAGATAACTATTACAAAACTCTACAATAAAAAAAGCCCCAATTCAAATTCGATTAGACCTGATTTGCTATGGGAATTTTGCACTCATTAGCGACTTCCAAAAGGTCAGAGTTCAGACTTTTTGAAGGACGATATAACGGTAATGGAAACTTTCACTAAAGGATTACCTACGCTGCGGTGATCCTCAAAGCTCCGCCTTAAAAATGAACAAGCTCAATTACTAATTCAAGTTCTTTTAATTTGCTATGCGAATTTTGCACTCATTAGTGACTTCAAAAGGTCAGAGTTCAAACTTTTTGAAGGAAGATATATCTGTAATTGAGACTTTCACTAGAGGATTACCTGCGCTTCGGTGATCCCACAAAGCTCCGCTTTGAAAATAAAAAAAGTCCCAATCATAAATTCAAATACACTTGATTTGCTATGGGAATTTTGTACTCATTAGTGACTTCAAAGAGACAGATCTCAAACTTTTTGAAGGAAGACATAACTGTAATTGAAACTTTCACTAAAGGATTACCTCCGCTACGCTTCGGTGATCCGCAAAGCTCCGCTTTGAAAATAGAAAAGGAGAAAAATAATTTCTGAGCAAGCTCAAATTATTTTCTCCTATTCTATTTATTCGTGACCCAGAGAGGATTCGAACCTCCAACCGTCAGAGCCGAAATCTGATATTCTATCCAGTTGAACTACTGAGCCTACTTTTTTTGCTTTCGCGAAAGCGCAAATGTAAATCTTTACTGAGTAATCACAATAAATTCTGAACGACGATTTAATTGATGTTGCTCCTCTGTACAGTCTGCATTATTATTGC
This sequence comes from Dokdonia sp. 4H-3-7-5, assembly GCF_000212355.1. Taxonomy (NCBI): domain Bacteria; kingdom Pseudomonadati; phylum Bacteroidota; class Flavobacteriia; order Flavobacteriales; family Flavobacteriaceae; genus Dokdonia; species Dokdonia sp. 4H-3-7-5. Next base: position 2,144,019 of record NC_015496.1, on the reverse strand, counting down.
AGCTATTTACGAGCTGTGTCTCGCCATAACCTTGACCAGAAATTCTATTGGCATCGATACCTCTAGAGATAATATATGCCACTGTAGACTTTGCTCTTCTATCTGAAAGGGAGAGATTATAATCATCCTTACCTCTACTATCTGTATGCGACCTTACGCTTATCACCATATCTGGCACTTGCTTCATTGCAGAGATTACTTTTGTAAGCTCTAGTGCAGCATCGGGTCTTATGTCAGATTTATTATAATCAAAATAAATAGGATTAAGATTAAGAAGTTTTGCAAGATCGTCACCTACTCCTACTTCTGTAAGTCTCAACTCAAGCTCTATATCCTTTTGTAATGTTTCTGGCTCAGCCGGTGTGATCACAATCACCTCTTTTGCATAATATAATTTTGACGTCGCACGTATCACATAATTTTCTGAGCATACGAGACTAAATCTATATAGTCCGCGTGCATTTACGTCTACCTCTTTTACCACTTCATTATCAGCATTCATGAGCTGTACTTTTGCATCCGTTATAGGTTGCTTTGTCACCGCATCTGTAATAAATCCTAAGACATCCACATCACATCGTGGTTCTGGTTTTTCCTTTTGCTTGAATCTATAAATGTCATCACTTCCCATTCCCTGATTACGACTTGAAGAGAAGAAACCAGTTTTTAAAGTGTCATTCACTATGTAGGCAAAATCATCTGCAGAGCTATTAATAGGCTCACCCAAACTTGCAACCGTAATCTCTTCTGATGATGGGTTAGTCACAAAAATATCAAGTCCTCCCAGTCCTGGATATCCATCTGAGGCGTAATAAAGATTTCCTGTACTACTCATAAATGGAAAGGCATCTCTTCCTTCTGTATTTATAGGCTTCCCTAGATTTACAGGCTCCCCAAAACTTCCATCACCGCTAATAGCCACTTTCCAAATATCTGATAACCCTACACTTCCAGGTCTATCTGATGAGAAGTATAAAGTTTTTCCATCAGCACTTAACGCTGGATGCGCAGTAGCATATTCCTCTTCATTAAATGAAACTTCAACCGCTTCAGACCAGCTTCCCTTTTCCTTATCTAATAGCCTAGATTTATAGATCTTCAATTTATTAATCCCATCTGACGATTTTACAAAATCTCCATCTGTAAAATTATTTCTTGTAAAATACATTGTCTTGCCATCCTTAGTAAACGTAGGAGTACTCTCATGAAAGATGGTATTTACCTTGCGGTGAAAACGTGAAGGCGGAGACATGCTTCCATCTTCCTTCATAGTAGACTTGTATAAATCTAGAAATGGCTGATTGTTCCACTTATGTATACGTCTTGTAATGGAACCCGTATCTCTAGCCGAAGCAAAAATCACCTGACCATTATAATATGACGGGCCAAAATCTGAATATCGAGAGTTCATCTCTCGTATCATATTAACCGTATAATAGCTTTCTCTGTAGCCTTCTACCTTTGTATAATCTGGATTTTCTTTGAATAATTTGGCCCTAAAGTCATTTCCGCTTCGATCTGCAAAGATTTGCATCATCTCATCAGACTTATCATATTCTTTAATAGCGCGTAGTGTTTGCGCATATCTAAAATAGTGCTCATCACTTACAGAGTCTGCATAGCTTTCTGTAAGTTTTCCATACCATTCTTGAGCTTGGGAGTACTTACCATTGTAATAGTAGGCTTCCGCTATTTTATTAAAAACTTGATAAGATTTAAAACCTTCTGCTACGAGGTCTTTATAGATTTCAATCGCATCTATATAAGCTAACTGATTAAACTTTTTACTTGCTCTAGCAAGCTTTCCTTGCTGAGCATTAGCACTAGTAGCTGCACTAAAAATAATCACTAAAACAAAGGCGCACCTCATAAATCCCTTCATAACCTCTTGGTATAAAAGTTAAACGTTAAAAACTATTTAGGGGGTTTATTTAAAGACTGCTTGAGTCTCGCTGGGGAACACAATATTAGTAAACCTTTTAATTAAATGACACAACTATGTTGTCAATTCGATGAAAAGACTGCTTTCACGCATTAAAGGCTCTTATTTGAGAATTTTAAAGTAAATTAACTGACTACAAGACTATTATGAAAGACGAGCCTTCACAATTGTACTAATGGTTTTACCATCTGCTTTTCCAGTAAGTCTAGCATTAACTTGTCCCATCACTTTACCCATATCTTTCATTCCTTGGGCACCAGTTGCAGCAATTACCTCATCTACTACTTTAGTTACATCTGCCTCACTCATTTGTTCTGGTAAGAATTGAGAGATTACTTCTGCCTGTGCTATTTCTGGATCTGCAAGATCATTACGTCCTTGCTCTGCAAAAATAGCTGCACTATCCTTACGCTGCTTTACAAGTTTCTGTAACAACTTAAGCTCTTGCTCTTCGGTAATCTCCTCTTTTGAACCCGTCTCTGTCTGCGCAAGTAAAATTGCAGATTTTATGGCACGTAGGGATGTTAATGCATTTTGATCTTTAGCTTTCATAGCTTCTTTCATTGCAGTCATCACTTGTGTAGATAGGCTCATAGTAGTATATATTTTTACTCAACACTCCTAATTAAGTTATGGAGTTTAAGAGATAATTTTATTGATTATAAATATCTTATTAAAGTCACGAAGATACAAGAAATGGTGAAATTAAATACACACCCAAGTAGCATATAAAAAAGAAACCCGACTATCTTGGGGAAGATAGCCGGATCGCTAAAAACTCTAAGCAGTACCTGCTTAATCTACATTATCATGTAAAAATGAGTTATTACTTCTCAATTGAATTTCATCATTATCATCTGTAGAAAGTGATGTTCTAGATAAACTTCCATCCTTTGCTGGTGTTTCTTCTAGATCAATCCCCATACGCTTGTACGCAGGTTGCTTTTCTATCTCCTCAATACGAGACTGGTTTGTGCGAAATTTATAATTGAATTCTTTCATCTTGCGCTTACGCTCAGAAGCTCTGTCTATAAGAATCTGTGAGATAGGACTATTCATAGGGTCTATCTCTGCATTTTCATCTTCACGTTTTTGTTGAGGAGCAACAGTTTTTGTTTCAAAAACAATAGTTTCTTCTTCAATGTCGTTTTCATCATCATCACTAGATGCATTAGAAAGTGTCTCTTCAAGCTCCATGTAATCCTCAAGACTATATCTAGTCTCTCCGTCATTAGTATGCTCAGTTACAGGTACAATTTCTATAGGCTCCTTCACCTCAATAGATGCTGTAGTGTCATCAAGATCAAACATGATAGGCTTCTCATCTTCCTCCATTGGAGCTTCTGTCGTTAATGGCATATCAAAAAATAACATTCCATTATTTTCTGGCTCTTTATGCTCCACTCTAGTCGCTTCATGACGCACTGTAGTATCTATGATTTCAAAATCTGCTTCATTCTCTAGAAGTATCTCATCATACACAACTGTAATATTCTTAATTACATCTGTAGTAGGAACTATATCCATGCTATATTGCTGTGCAGGAGGCTGTACTGGCTCAACTTTAGGAGCCTGCTCTGGAACAGCTTGTTGCCTTGTAATTTCTTTTACGGGCGCTTTCGCGAAAGCGGTAGGCTTCTTTTCCTCTATTTCATCAAGATCAAGTGTATGCACTATTTTCTTAGGTGGTGCCGGTGCCTGTGGAGCAACAGGAGCCGAAGGAGGAATCTCTACAGTAGCATCTGGCATCAAATCTTGCTGTGCTCTCTGCTCCTCTTCTAGTGTATGTATAATCTTCTTAGTCTCTACGTTTACAATCTCATTCTGCTGCTCTGCATTAAATCCTGTAGCGATAATCGTTACTGAAATTGCATCGCCTAGAGAGTCATCTTCACCTACACCCATGATGATGTTTGCGCTGTGACCTGCCTCTGCTTGAATGTGATCGTTAATTTCTCCTATCTCGTCTATTGTAATCTCATCACCACCAGAAACTATGAGTAATAATACATTCTTAGCTCCAGTAATTTTATTATCGTTAAGCAATGGAGAGTCAAGCGCTTTTGATATCGCCTCGTTTGCACGACTTGTACCACTAGCAGTAGCGCTACCCATAATAGCTGTTCCTGATTTACTTAAAACTGTTTTTGCATCACGTAAATCGATGTTTTGTGTATAGTGATGTGTAATTACCTCTGCAATACCACGTGAAGCGGTTGCAAGAACTTCATCTGCTTTACTAAATCCTGCTTTAAAACCAAGATTACCGTAAACCTCACGGAGCTTGTTATTATTAATAACAATAAGTGAATCTACCTGGGCACGAAGTCTATCTACTCCTTTTTGAGCTTGCTCATTACGCATTTTACCTTCAAACTGGAATGGTATCGTGACAATCCCTACGACTAGGATATCAAGCTCACGAGCCATTTTGGCAATAACTGGCGCAGCACCCGTTCCTGTACCACCGCCCATTCCGGCAGTAATAAATATCATCTTTGTGTTAGTACCAAGCATTTGCTTGATATCCATCTCACTCTCTATAGCCGCTTGCTCTCCCACATCTGGATTTGCTCCAGCACCAAGACCTTCTGTAAGACCTACTCCCAGTTGTATCTTATTAGGTACTGTACTATTTTCTAGTGCTTGTGCATCTGTGTTACAGATTACAAAATCTACCCCATTTATTCCCTGCTGGAACATATGGTTAATAGCGTTACTACCTCCCCCACCTACACCTATCACTTTAATTACGTGACTTTGGTTTTTAGGTAGATCAAATGTGATGTTATCAAATTGTGTCGTACTCATATGATTTGTTTTTGCCCCTTATTCTTATACAATCAATTACTACTTGCGTAGCCGTCTTATTATTCTCTATTTACTCTTTACTGATCTTATAGACTACTCTGCGTTGTCTAGAAAATCTTTAAACTTATCTGCCCATCTATCAAATATGCTTCTCTTAGGCGCCTGTGGTTTTTTAGGCCTTGCCTCGATATCTGTTTCTGGTATTTCATTAATGGTGTCTGTAAAGACCTCTTCTTCTTTTGCAATAATTTCCTCTTCTGGTTCTAACTGACTGTTATATAAACCGTGCTCAAGGCTATTCATTACTAATCCCACAGCAGTAGCATACAGCGGACTCGTAGTCTCTGCATCACTATCTCCAGCAAGATGCTCATTAGGATATCCTATACGAGTATCCATACCTGTAATATATTCTACTAGCTGTTTTAGGTGCTTGAGTTGGCTACCTCCTCCAGTTAGTACAATACCTGCAATGAGCTTTTTCTTCTGCTCCTCGTGTCCGTAATTTTTAATTTCTAGATACACTTGCTCAACAATCTCCACAACTCTCGCGTGAATGATTTTTGATAAATTCTTTAGTGTTATCTCTTTAGGTTCACGCCCTCGTAACCCAGGGATAGAAACAATCTCGTTGTCTTTATTTTCTCCTGGCCACGCAGAACCAAATTTAATTTTAAGAAGCTCTGCTTGCTTCTCAATAATTGAACATCCTTCTTTTATATCTTCTGTAATGATATTACCTCCAAAAGGTATTACAGCTGTATGTCTAATAATACCATCTTTAAAAATAGCAAGGTCTGTTGTACCACCACCTATATCGATAAGTGCTACTCCAGCTTCCTTTTCCTCTTGGCTCAACACTGCATTTGCAGATGCTAGTGGCTCTAGTGTGATACGGTCAAGGTTTAACCCTGCACTTTTCACACAACGACCTATATTTCTTATGGATGCTACTTGACCTACGACCACGTGAAAATTTGCTTCTACGCGACCACCATACATCCCAATAGGCTCTTTAATCTCGCTTTGCCCGTCTACTTTATACTCTTGTGGTAATACATGAATAATTTCCTCACCTGGAAGCATTACCAGTTTATGTACTTGGTTACATAATGCATCAATATCTGCTGCATCAATTACCTCCTCAGAGTTGTTACGGGTTATGTAATCACTATGTTGCAATGAACGTATGTGTTGCCCAGCAATACCTACGACTACATCTTGAATTTTGATTCCTGATACATCTTCTGCTTCCTGTACAGCTTGCTGCACAGACTGTATGGTCTGGGTGATATTATTTACCACACCGCGGTGTACACCAAGACTTTTAGACTTCCCTATACCGAGAATCTCCACCTTGTTATACTCATTGTACCGCCCTATCATTGCCACGATCTTCGTGGTCCCTATGTCCAGCCCTACTGCGATATTTTGATTTTCCATACCTTTAATTTTGATAGTTTACTACCTCCCGATAGCTATCGGAATAAGCGAAAGCTTACTCAATCACCGTTTTATTTTTTCTCACAAACTACTTGCCCGTCATACTTGAGCTCTATAGTTTTATACTTATCTAAACTTTTATCTTTAAGTGCCTTTTGATAAAAAGCCTTATAATTACTAAATCTCTTTTCTAACGCTTCTACCTTACCTAGTGATATAGTATAACCTAGTTTTCTAGCCTTTAACGTATACTCTGCGTTCTTACTTCGAGATATACCTATAATGTGCTTTGCAAGAAACTCATCTTTCCTTATAAAATTTACAAGCTTATAAACTTCGCTTATTTCTTTCTCGGTTGCTCCGGTTACAAGGGGAACGTGCGCGGAGTGATTTTGTGACAATGGCATCACCTCACCACTCTCATCTATATAAAAAGAAATAGCACCGCTAAGTCGTGCTATAGGCTTACGTTGCTCTATTGCAACACCTATATCACCACCCATCGTTACGTAAACATCTGCATTCTTGATAATTGGATGCGCCTTCACGCGCTTTTCCATCTCACTCAAAGCTATATTTTCTTTTACCTTTCCTGCAAGCTTTTCGTTACTTACTATCAACAATTTATTAACGGTCTCACGCGTCACAAAAGGAGCACTTTCATCCTTAAATGAAACACTAACTTCAGCAACTGTGCGCGCCTCATTTCTTTGAATGGCAAACGCAAACAAAAACACCATCAACAGCAGTAAAACCGACATCTTTATGTAAAACCAGTTAACCTTCACCACGCAATTCTTTCGTTACTTTTAAAATCTCTACACCTATATCTCCAGCCCCCATCATCACAACAATTTTGTGATTTGTATCTTTCACTAAATCAGTAAGCTCATTTTTCTGTATGATTTGCTTTCGCGAAAGCGTCATTTCACTAAGCAATACCTCGCTAGTAATACCAGCAATAGGCTCTTCTCTTGCTGGGTAAATATCCAGCAGTGCTACTTCATCAAAATGAGAAAGCGCTACTGCAAAATCGTTCATAAAATCTTTTGTTCTACTAAATAAGTGTGGCTGAAAAATAGCTAGCACACTCTCCTCTGGATACATCTCTCTTACACTTTGATGTACCGCAGCAATTTCTGTAGGGTGATGCGCATAATCATCTATTATCACCATATCTTCTTTCTGGATACGGTATGTAAATCGGCGATTAACACCTGAATAACTCGCTAGTGCTTCTACCAATTCTTCTTTAGGACTGCCATACGATAGCGCCATCCCTAATGCAGCTACAGCATTAAAAAGATTATGTCTTCCTGGCAGGCTAAATTGTAAATTCTCTAAAACACCGCCTGGGTAATGCAAGTCAAAGACATAAGCGCCATTCTCTATGCGTACTCGCTGCGCAGTATAATCTGCATCCTCTTCAATACCAACCGTATTTCCAGCAAGTGGAAGTCCGTTTTTTACAAAACGCTTATTCTCTGGAGCTAGTGCCCCAAATTCTTGAAACGTAGCGATAAGGTCTGCCTCATCTTCATAAATATCAAGATGATCTGCATCCATCGAAGTCACACAGAGAATATCTGGTCTAAGCTGTAGGAATGAGCGATCAAACTCATCTGCCTCCACCACAACAACGTCACTTCCTTTTTGGATTAAATTACCATTATAATTATTTGTAATACCACCTATAAATGCAGTTACCGGGGCTCCGGATGCCGCAAGTAGATGACCCAAAATACTAGAAGTAGTCGTTTTACCATGCGTTCCCGCAACAGCAAGCGAGAAGGTTTGATTTGCAATCATACCAAGCACTTCTGCACGTTTTTTAAGCATAAATCCGCTTTCGTGAAAATATACTAGCTCTCCCATCATTTTAGGAACGGCAGGAGTAAACACCACTAGGGTATCTTCCTTACTAGTAAACGAACTATTAATCCCCTCTTTTTTATCTTCAAAATGAACCTTAATACCAGAGTCTTGCAAAGCTGCAGTAACATCTGAAGGCGTTTTATCATAACCCGCCACATTCTTCCCCTCCCTATGGAAGTACAAAGCTAGTGCGCTCATACCTATCCCACCGATACCGATGAAGTAAATGTTCTGTATGTCTTTTAAAGGTTTCATTTATCTATGCTACACACCATAGTTTAAAACTACGGTTGTTATGTTTTTAAATTATTATTTCAATAATTGCTCTACCTCATCCACAATATCTGCTGTGGCATTTGGTAATGCAAGTGTTTTTATCTTTCTTCCTAGCTCAAAGCAAACTTTTTCATCGTTGAGGAGTCCCTTAAAAACAAGCTCAAATTTTTTATCGAGGTCTTTTTCTGCTATTAAAATTGCAGCACCCGTCTTCTCGATAGCTTGCGCATTTTTAGTCTGGTGATCTTCGGCAACGTTTGGAGAGGGAATAAAAATAGTCGCCTTTCCTACAATGCATAACTCAGATACAGACCCTGCTCCAGCTCTAGATATAATAATATCTGCAGCTGCATAAGCCATATCCATCTGATCGATATATGCCATCACCTGAACACCATCTGCCTGATGATGCTTGTATTTATCGTAATATAGCTTACCTGTTTGCCATAAAACCTGGACTCCTTTTCGTTTAAAAAATGGGAGTTGCTTCTCTATCAATTCATTTATAGCCTTTGCACCTAGACTTCCTCCTATAATTAATACCACTTTTGAACTGTGAGACAAATCATATTTCGCGAAAGCGGTACTACGTTTACTTTCTATATCTAATAAATCTGCACGAACAGGATTTCCTGTCTTCACAATATGCACTGATGGGAAAAAGCGCTGCATATCATCATATGCCACACATACTTTCTTCACAGACTTACCTAACAGTTTATTTGTAATACCTGCATAGCTATTTTGCTCTTGAATCACTGCTGGTATCCCTGCAATGGTAGCCATCTTAAGCAATGGCCCACTTGCAAATCCGCCAGTACCTATCACAACATCTGGCTTAAATTTCTTAATGATTTTACGAGATTTCATCAAGCTACTAATGAGCTTAAATGGAAACATAAGATTATCTACCGTGAGCTTGCGCTGTATTCCAGCAATCCACAACCCTTCTATCTCAAAGCCTGCTTGGGGTACTTTTTCCATCTCCATACGATCACTAGCTCCTACAAATAGAAATTGCGCGTCAGGATGACGGCGCTGGATTTCCTTTGCAATAGCAATAGCAGGATAGATATGACCTCCTGTTCCTCCTCCAGATAATATGACTCTATATGGCTTCACTAAGTATGTCTAAAGGGTTTAACTCACTTTCTTCTTTTGGCACAACTGGTGCTCGTTTTGCACTTACACTAAGTACAATCCCTACGGCAAGACAGGTCATCCATATAGAAGTACCTCCACTACTCACTAGTGGTAATGTTTGCCCCGTAACAGGAAATAACTCTACGGCAACTGCCATATTAATTAAAGCCTGAAAGACAATAGGCAATCCTACACCTACCACAACTAGTTTTGCAAAGACTGTATCTGCTTTGTGAGCAACTACGGTTATTCTAAACAATAGCAACATATATAAAAACAGTAAAAATCCTGCTCCCGCAAGACCAAACTCCTCTACAATTATTGCATATATAAAATCTGAGGATGATTGTGGCAAAAAGTTTTTCTGAACACTTTTACCTGGACCTAGACCAATTACTCCGCCTGAGGCTATGGCAATTTTTGCTTTTTCTATTTGGTAATCTGCATCTGCGTCTACTTCGTTATTTGCAAAATTTTCTACACGACTTATCCAAGTATCAACACGGTTAGGAAATACGCCTGGAAAAGCTTTTGCTAACAACACGAAGAACAGAAGAGCAACAACACCAGTTGCAATAACAATACCTAAATATTTTAATGGATAACCTCCCAAGAATACTAAAGCTACTACCATTGCTGCAATAATCGCAGTAGTAGAAAAGTTAGCCGGAAGTATCAATGCAAGAACAGCAGCCACTGGCAACCATAGAGGCACAATAGTTTCCTTAAATGTTACTGCGGTATCCTTAATTTTTGCAAGATACCTAGCCACGTATACCATCAACACAACACCTGCAAATGTGGAAGTCTGAAAACCAACTCCCAGAATCGGGATTTTAATCCATCTACTTGCATTTGCTCCACCCATGGTAGTTCCTTGAGCCAGTGTCACTATGAGCAGTATAATCACAACTGGAAGCGCAATAAAGGAAAGCCCTTTAAAGTAATGATGTGGTATTTTATGAACCCCATACAACATTGCAAACCCTAACACTAAATGCATGCCATGTTTGATAAGAAACCTCACCGTATTCCCATCACCTTTAATATATGCGAGGTTACTTGCCGCGCTATATACAGGTAAAAAGGAAAACAATGCAAGAAGGGCAACAATAGCCCATATAGTCTTGTCACCTTGTAATCCTGCAAATATGTTTTTAAATGTGGTACTCAACGCTTAGTAATTATTTGTTATTCGGTTTCTTTAACTAATAAATTCTGACAAGCTGATTGCCTTACACGGGGGAATGAAGTACAATCAGCTTTCAAATCAGAATTAAAGGTTACGTACAGCCTCCTTAAACTGGCGGCCGCGATCTTCATAATTTTCAAACAAGTCAAAACTTGCACAAGCAGGAGAAAGTAATACGTTATCTCCGCGCTCAGACACTTTATAAGCTATTTTTACAGCCTCAGACATAGAAGGTGTTTCTACAATAATATCAACCATGTTTCCAAAATGACTCATCAATTTTGCATTATCAACACCTAAACAGATAATAGCTTTTACCTTCTCGTTAACAAGTGGATATAAATCACGGTAATTATTACCTTTATCTACACCACCTACAATCCACACTGTAGGCTCACTCATACTATCTAAAGCATAAAAAGTTGCGTTTACATTAGTCGCTTTACTGTCATTTATGTATTGTACATTATTGATTTTAAGCACTTGCTCTAATCTATGCTCAACACCCTGAAAACCTTCTAAACTCTCACGAATAGTAGCTTTACGGATATTTAATAGATTTGCTACAGTAGAGGCAGCCATTGCATTTTTCTTATTGTGTTGCCCTTTTAAAGCGAGGTTATTTGTAGCCATGGTAAAGGTGTTATTATTGAGTTGCACTGTTAGGTTATTGTCTTTTATAAATGCGCCATTTTCAAATTCTTTATCAAGTGAAAAAGGCAATAATTTTGATTTGACTGGATGTTTTTTGAGCCAGTCCACACTCACAGGGTCATCTGCATCGTAGATGAGATAATCTGTTTCTTTTTGGTTCATTGCTATTCTAAATTTTGAAGCAATGTAATTTTCAAACTTATAATCGTATCGGTCTAAATGATCTGGCGTCACATTTAATACCACCGCGATATGTGGTGCAAAATCTGCGATTCCATCTAACTGAAAACTGCTTATTTCTAGCACATACGTATCAATCTCTTTCTGTGCCACCATCTTTGCATAGCTGTCACCTATGTTCCCAGCAACACCTAGATTGATTCCCGCTTGCTCTAGAATAAATCCAGTAAGCATCGTCGTAGTGGTTTTTCCGTTACTTCCAGTAATACCCACAATAGTGGCGTCAGTATATTGAGAAGCAAATTCTATCTCAGAGATTACAGCCACTCCCTTTTCGAGTAACCTCTGCACAATAGGCGCTTTGTCCGGTATCCCAGGACTTTTCATCACTACATCTGCATTGAGAATAAGCGCTTCTGTATGCCCTTCTTCTTCCCAAGCAAAATCTTCGGTAGCAAGTATCTCTTTGTAGTGATCCTTAATTTTTCCAAAATCAGATAAGAATACATCATACCCTTTGGCCTTACCTAAAATGGCAGTTCCTACGCCAGATTCTCCGGCTCCTAATATGACTAATCGTTTCTTCATTTTTTATGCTTTCGCGAAAGCGTGATTATCTAATTTTCAATGTTATAATTGAAAGTACAGCCAGTAAAATCCCTACAATCCAAAATCTGGAAACAATTTTACTCTCGTGGATACCTTTCTTTTGATAATGGTGGTGTAGTGGTGACATCAAAAAGATGCGTCTACCTTCACCAAATTTCTTTTTTGTGTATTTAAAATATCCCACCTGCAACACCACCGAAAGATTCTCCATTAAGAAAATTCCGCATAGTATTGGGATAAGCCATTCTTTTCGAGTTGCAATAGCAAGCACAGCAATAATTCCTCCTATGGTAAGACTACCTGTGTCACCCATAAAAACTTGCGCTGGATACGCATTGTACCATAAGAACCCTATAAGCGCTCCTACAAATGCAGCAATAAATATGAGCATCTCACCAGTACCAGGTATGTACATCACATTGAGGTAATCACTAAAAATGATGTTACCAGATATAAATGCAAAAATCCCGAGGGTGAGTACAATAATCGCACTTGTTCCTGCTGCCAGGCCGTCAATACCATCAGTGAGGTTTGCACCATTAGAAACCGCAGTGATTATAAATATTACAATAGGTATAAATATGATCCACGCATATCCTTTCCAATCTTCGTTAATGCTTGTAAGGATTGTTTCATAATTGAGTTCGTTATCCTTGACAAATGGTATGGTAGTTTTTAAACTCTTATGCGCTTCATCAAATTTTGCATCCCCTCTTACAGTTGTAATTTCTACTTTTTCTGTACCAGCAGTTTGTTTGATCTCTTCACGGATAGTGATATCACTATGAAAAAACATCGTTGCACCTACTATAATTCCTAATCCTACTTGACCTATTACTTTATACTTACCAGCAAGTCCGTCTTTATTTTTTTGCATTTTCTTCTTATAATCATCTAAGAAGCCTATGATTCCCATCCATACCGTTGTAACGATAAGAAGAAGGATATATATGTTTTGTAAGTCACCTAACAGTAGTACAGGAATAAGCGTAGCACCTATGATAATAAGGCCTCCCATCGTAGGAGTTCCTGCTTTTTCTGCTTGACCTTCTAGACCTAAATCGCGTATTTGCTCCCCCATCTGCTTGCGCTGCAAGAGCTTAATAATGCGCTCTCCATAAATAGTAGAAAGTCCTAATGATAATAACACCGCAAGTGCAGCACGAAACGTACTGAACTGAAACAACCCTGCTCCAGGCAAGTTATAAGCTTCGTCTAACCATTGAAAAAGATGATACAGCATTACTTATTAAGTTGTTTAAGGGTTTCTTGTACTATTTTATAATCGTCAAAATCAAATCGCTCTCCCATTATCTCTTGGTAAGTCTCATGACCTTTACCCGCGATTAGAATTATATCTCCAGGATTTGCAAGTTGGCAAGCTGTTTTTATAGCTTGCTTTCTATCTGTGATAGATAAAATCTTTTTGTAGTTAATAGGCTCAACACCTGCTTCTACTTGCTCGATAATTGCTTCTGGCTTTTCTGAGCGCGGATTATCACTTGTGATAATTGTCTTTGTACTCAGAGCACTTGCAATATGCCCCATTTTAGGACGCTTTGTAGTATCTCTATCTCCACCAGCTCCTACCACCGTAATGAGCTCCTCATTTTTAGTGCGGATATCATTTATAGTCTCTAGCACATTTTTAAGTGCATCTGGGGTGTGTGCATAATCTACAATTGCCGTCACATTCCCTTCAGAAATAAAATACTGAAATCGACCTGACACGCTTTCTAACTCACTTAGGAGCTTAAGCGCCTCTATTTGATCAAGCCCCAAAAGCTCTGCAGTTGCAAAAATGGCTAGTAAATTATAAGCATTAAATGACCCTATAAGCTTTACCCAAACTTCTTGATCTTGAATTTTAAGTAATAATCCAGACAATTGGTTCTCTAAAATCTGCGCTTTATAATCTGCATATGACTTTAAGGCGTAGGTTACTTTCTTTGCCTTAGTATTTTGCACCATTACCGCCCCATTCTTGTCATCTGTGTTTACAAGTGCAAAAGCAGTTTTTGGTAACTCGTCAAAAAATTTCTTTTTTACGTCCCTATATTCTGCAAAGGTGTCATGGTAATCTAGATGATCGTGAGATAGGTTTGTAAATATTCCTCCCTCAAAACGCAAGCCTTCTGTTCGCTTTTGATGAATCCCATGTGAACTCACCTCCATAAAACAATACTCTACACCTGCCTCAGACATCTCTGCCAGGTATTTATTTATTGTTAAACTATCTGGAGTAGTATGCGTCGCTTTATACTCAGTCTTATCTACTAAAATCTTTACCGTAGAAAGCAATCCTGTTTTATAACCTGCTTTTTGAAACAGTTGGTATAACAAACTAGCGATAGTGGTCTTACCATTTGTTCCCGTAATACCAATGAGCTTTAAGTTAGCCGAAGGATTTCCATAAAAATTAGAAGCTATTGTAGCCAGCGCACTAGAAGTATCTGCAACCTTAACGTATGTTATTCCGTTTACAATTTGCTCTGGAAGTTCCTCACAAATAATCGCTAGTGCACCTTGATTTACAGCTTTTGCTATGTAATCATGACCATCACTTTGCGTACCACGCACTGCAACAAACACGTCATTAAGTGACACTTTGCGCGAGTCAAAATAAATATTAGTAATTGCCACGGCAGTGTTACCCACCACAGTTTCTAGCGTTACTTTATATAATATGTCTTTAAGTAGTATCAAGATAATTGTAGCGTGATCGTTTTATTCTTCTCTAATTTATCACCAGCTTTTATAGACTGACTTTTTACTTTCCCGCTTCCGCGAAAATTTACTTTTAAACCTAGATTTTCTAGTAATGCAATTGCATCCATCCCTGGCATACCCTTCACATTAGGTATCTTACTATGTGCTTTATTCACATTTGCATAATACTTCTGATAATCTCCCTCTATAACCTTTGAATTACCTGTAGGCAACTTCACCTCATCAATTACTGGAGTGTCTGTATAAATCTTTTGGGCAATCTCTTTAAATACAGGTGCAGCAACAATATTTCCGTAAAATCCGAGAGACTTTTTAGGTTTGTTTACCACTACAATACAAGAATACTTAGGCTCATCTGCTGGAAAATAACCCGCAAATGAAGAGATATATCTCCCTGCTTCTATCCAATATTCTGTCTGGCAAGTACCCGTCTTACCCGCCATTGAAAACTCTTCGCTATAAATATTTCTAGCCGTTCCACGCTCAACAGTTTTTTTCATCATCTCCTTTACTACATTAATAGTAGCCTGAGAAGCGATACGAGAATTGATTACCTCTTTATCAAAAGTCTCAATGGTTTGATCCCATTCCTTCACCTCTTTAATAAAACGAGGCTTTACCATCTCTCCATCATTTGCAATCGCATTGTAAAATGTGAGTGTTTGCAATGGCGTTAACTCTATTCCGTAACCAAAAGCCATCCATGGAAGGGTTGTTCCGTACCAGTTTTTATCGCCTGGGTAAGGAAAGTTCGGCTTTCCTTCTCCTTTAATTTCAAGTCCTAATTGATCGTTAAGCCCCATATTAAAAAGTCGTTTTACAAACTTTTCTGGTTCTGACGCGTAGTTATCGTTTATCATTTTGGCGAAAGCCGTATTACTACTCAGCTCAAAAGCCTTTGCTGCTGTTATCTTACCATAACCTCCACGCTTAGAATCTATCGCAGTGCGATCATAAAATTTTACACGTCCATTTTCTGTGTCAAAAACTGTACTTGAGTCTATTACTTTATCCTCAAGTGCCGCTACCATAGACATCAACTTAAATGTAGAACCCGGCTCATGCGCCTCGCCCACTGCATAGTTAAGACGCTCATAGTATTTACCTTCAGGAGTTCTACCTAGATTTGAGATTGCTTTAATCTCTCCAGTTTTTGTCTCCATAACGACCACGCATCCGTGGTCTGCTTGATATTTTTGCAAACTCGCTAATAAAGCATTGTGCGCTACATCTTGAATGTTTACATCTATGGTTGAGATTACATCATAACCATCTCGTGGCTCGATCACATTACCTACACCAAGAGGCTTCCATTCTCCTTTTGCAATCTTCTGCTTAAGACGACGTCCTTCTTTCCCACGCAAGTAATATCCATATGCCCCCTCAAGACCTACGCGTGTGTAGTAACCACTATCATCTTGACGCTCATACCCTACGGTACGCTCTGCCATTTTCTCAAGTGGATGCTCGCGCTCTGTATGCTCCTCGATAATAATCCCACCTCTAAATTGGCCTTTATTAAATAATGGTAAAGACTTAATCTTCACATACTCTGCGTAGCCTAGTTTTCTAGCAATAAACAAGTAACGGTTTTTGGTATTACGTGCTTTACGTAATCTATTCTCATAATAAGATTGAGGCTTCCCTAAAACTTTAGAAAGGCCCTTAGAAAGACCAACTATATTCTCGTTGAAATTCTCCTTAGATGGCGCTACTGCGTCCCATCGTATATCGTATTTGATTTGTGAAGTAGCAAGAAGACTCCCATCTTCTGCATAAAGATTACCACGAGTAGCTGGGATAGTAACCATCTTCTCTGTGCTGGTAGTTGCAAGCTCTCGATACTTAGCACCCTGAAACACCTGAATCGCGATAAGCTTGTATGCGATTATGATCGCTAGGAGGAACATACATCCAGCGACGAAATAAAGGCGGTTTAATATGTGCTTCTCTGTGGTTGCCACGTTATTAATCTGTTTCTTTTGTTGTTACTTTTATCTTTTTTGGCGGCACATTAGAAGGTTTAATTCCTCTTGCTTCTAGCGCTCTTGCCACACTACTATTTGTTTTTAACTTCCAGAGATTTACTCGGCTGTCTACCGCTTCGCTTCTCAGCTCGGCTACTTCTTCTTTTAACCTTGCAATCTCATAGACCTTCTCATCTGCTCTGTGCGAACTAGCAATCATGATTAATGCTAGTACAGAAATAAAGATGATCATCCTCCAGTTTTTAAAGGCATCCTCATCTACTAGAAATTTACCCTTGAGTATATTATTAAACTTGCTCACTGTGTTCCTTAAAGTTTTTCAGCGATTCTCAACTTTGCACTGCGCGCTCTGTTGTTTAATTTTATCTCTTTACTATCTGGAATAATGAGCTTCCCTACTTTCTTAAAAGGAACTTCAAAATTCCCATACATATCTTTCTCCGGCTCACCTTCAAACATCCCACTTCTTATATACCTCTTCACTAAACGATCTTCAAGCGAGTGATAGCTTATCAAGCTTATTCTCCCACCTGTATCAAGTAATTGCTCTGTTTGCATTAAAAACTCCTTAAGCACTTCAATCTCTTGATTTACTTCAATGCGAATTGCCTGGTAAATCTGAGCAAGTATTTTATGCTCTCTATGCTTAGGCAAAAACGGAGCTAACACTTTTTTGAGATGCTCACTTGTTTTTATAAACTGACTATTGCGCTCTTGCACGATAGTGCTAGCAAGCTTAGGCGCATTACGAAGTTCTCCGTACTGCCAGAACACCTGCCTTAAATCCTCCTCCTCATAATCATTGATCACGTTATAAGCAGATAAAGTATCTTTTTGATTCATTCTCATATCGAGATCACTCTCAAAACGAGTAGAAAAACCACGCTCTGCTACGTCAAATTGATGCGAACTCACCCCAAAATCACCAAGAATTCCATCTACTTTTTTCACACCATGAAAACGCATAAATCGCTTGATGTATCTAAAGTTTTCTGGAATAAGCGTGAATCGCTCATCCTCAATAATATTCTCTTGAGCATCTACATCTTGATCAAAACCATAAAGTTTCCCCTCAGGACCTAGCCTACTCAAAATCTCACGAGAATGACCACCACCACCAAAGGTGACATCTACATAGACGCCATCTGGCTTGATATTGAGACCATCTACGGTCTCTTTTAATAATACTGGGTTATGATAATCCATCTGGTACATCGCTATCTCCCATCACTTCCTCAGCAAGATCTGCAAAATCTACTGCTGCCTCATCAATGGCTTTTTCGTATAAATCCTTATCCCAAATCTCGAGAATATTGAAAGCAGCATTTACCACAATCGACTTCTCAAGTTTTGCAAAATTTCCTAAATCTTTCGACACTAAAACTCTTCCTGTTCCGTCAACTTCTACTGGCTTAACACCTGCATTGAAACGACGTATAAACTCATCATTCTTCTTATTAAAACGATTAAGCTTATTCACCTTTGCACTTAGCGTGTTCCACTCTGCAATAGGATATAACTCGAGGCACTTTTGAAACACAGCACGCTTAAGCACAAAACCATCCTGAAGGATAGGAGCCAGCTGCTTTTTAAACGCTTGAGGCAACATGAGTCGGCCCTTAGCGTCTATTTTACATTCGTATGTTCCAATGAGGTTAATCACTCGAGATAGATTAGTTTTTATGTATTAACTCAAATATAGCGCAAATATTACCACTTTTTACCACATTCTACCACTTTGTTGATAAGTTGTACCACCTTCCTCCACTTGTTAACAATATGTTGATGAGTAGAATTTTATAATTTTCTTTCTCTTCTGAGCTTAATTTTCTTTTTTTGCTTTCGCGAAAGCATAGTAAAACAACTTGCTATAACCTTAAAAATGCTCAGTATCATGCATTAAGACCATTGTAAAAAAAGCGCAACTAATCAAAACCGAAATAACTATATTTGCTTATACCGATTACTAACCACTTTTATGAAACACGACTTAATTACCGAAGGGAAATTTACTTATCTAGAAAAAGGCGAAGGGACACCAATTATCATTCTACATGGTTTAATGGGAGGCTTGAGTAATTTTGATGCAGTGACTTCTCATTTCTCGGAAAATGGGTATAAAGTGGTAATCCCGGAACTTCCAGTATACACGATGCCTCTTATCAAAACTGGGGTAAAATCGTTTGCTAAGTATCTTGACGAATTCATTGAAATGAAAGGCTATGAAGAAGTAATTCTTCTAGGTAATTCTATGGGTGGTCATGTGGGACTGTATCACACTAAAATGTCTCCGGAAAAAGTAAAGGCTCTTGTAATTACAGGCAGCTCTGGACTTTATGAAAGTGCGATGGGAGAAAGCTACCCTAAGCGTGGTGATTATGAGTACATCAAAAAGAAAGCACAAGGGGTATTTTATAATCCTGAGTGTGCTACCAAAGAAATTGTAGACGAGGTGTACGACACAGTAAACGATCGCAATAAATTACTTAAGACGCTTGCTATAGCAAAAAGCGCAATACGTCATAACATGGCACAAGACCTTCCAGACATGAATACACCGACTTGTATTATTTGGGGACGTCAAGATGGTGTTACTCCACCTGAGGTTGCAGAAGATTTTAATAAACTACTTCCAGACTCAGATCTGTTTTGGATAGAGGAATGTGGTCATGCAGCTATGATGGAAAAGCCTACAGAATTCAACGACGTTTTATTAAAGTGGCTTAAGGAGAGAGCATTTTAAGAATCTTCACCTACAACAAGCATACATAGCAACTCATACTCATTCTTGAGACTTTGAGCATATAATGTGCTCCATATTCTTTATTAAACGATTACATTACTATTTTTGCGATATGAAAATCAAGTCTGCCTCTTTTGTAGTAAGTAACTCCGAAGTCACAAAGTGCCCTAATACTCGCATCCCGGAATACGCCTTTATAGGCCGTTCTAATGTAGGAAAGTCTTCGCTTATTAATATGCTTACTAACCGTAAGAGTCTGGCCAAAACATCTGGAAGACCTGGTAAGACGCAGCTTATTAATCACTTCTTGATTAACGAAAACTGGCACCTCGTAGATTTACCTGGCTACGGATATGCTCGTGTATCTAAGAAAGATAAAAAATACTTCCAAAAATTCATTACAGATTATTTTGAGCAACGCGAGCAAATGATCTCTGCCTTTGTGCTTGTAGATTGTCGTCACGAGCCTCAAAAAATAGATATGGAATTTATGGAATATCTCGGAGAAAAAGAGATTCCATTTTCTATCATTTTCACCAAAGCAGATAAGCTACGTCCTCAAGCACTAGAACGTAATATAGAAGTCTACAAAAAGATTATGCTTGATGGTGTATGGTGGGAATTTCCTAAATACTTTGTGAGCAGCGCTTCTCATGGTGATGGTCAAGATGAAATTTTAGGCTACATAGAAGACCTCAATGAAAACCTAAAGCCGGGTTACTAATAACTAGGTCGATTAATAGGATTCTATAATTTTATTGACTTGCTCAATAAGTTCTTGAGAAGATGCAATACCAGCAAATATATCTGCACTTATTACAACCTCCAGACCAGCTTCTGTAACTGCTAGCACCAAAGGAAATTCATACTTAGGCAACCACTTAGATTTATAAGCTTTTAAAAACTCATCCTTGTGAAGAAATTCTAATGGAGTATGTACGCTTTCGCGAAAGCGTAACCATTCCTCCTTTTCCTTAAACACTCCATGAGTAATCTCACAGAGTGCACATTGATAGGTTTGTGGACGCACCACTTTATGAGCTGCGTCTAAAAGGGCGTTTATTGCGCCAGAGTTTGCGTTGTACACAAACAATAGTTTGTGAAGCTTACTTTTTATCTTCAAGGTCAAGGTGTTCTGCAAAATAATCTGCAAAATCTTTCATAGTATCTGCCATTTTCTCATCATTTGTAGCACGACGAAAAGACTCTGTCATACCCACAAGTACTTGGTGAAAAAATTGCTGCATCTCATCTACAGGCATATCTTTTGTCCATAAATCAATACGTACAGTTTCCTTTTGGTTAGGATCCCATAAAGAAAGAAGCATTGCTTTTGCTTCCTCGTTTGCTACTCCACCATCACGTGCAGTCCAAGCCATACTTTCTGGAACACGATTCTCATCAAGTTCGATTGCTATTTTAATTTCAGATTTTTCTTTCTTAGCCATTCCTTAGGGTTTGTATTTTGCGTTTGCAAAGATAATAGTTGCATCTTGATTCAATAAGACTTTAAGCGACACATCGTTGTTATCCATATATGATTTTACAATCTCATGACCTATATATCTCCCCACTCGACCAGGTGTCTCATTGTCAAAGGAAAGATAGAATTTTGAGAAAGGCGCTGGATTAATAAAACGACTTAAAAGCTTTCTATCTGTACTATATAACAGTTCGTTTTTTACAAAGAACTCCCACATATTTTTTTCATTCTCTTGTGCAAACAATAACTCCTCAGGTGTATAACCTAATATTTCATGTGCAGGTGTCTCACTAAGCAATAGCTGCATGAGGTATAGTTTTTTACCTTCATGTATGATCTCAGAAAGGAAATCCTTTTGACGTAATCTATTAGCTTTAGTTTTTGCAAATGCAGCTGCTATATCAACTGGCATCTGCTCTTTTCTAAAATTCTTGCTTTGAAATTTTGGAATACCTACATAAAAATGATGGTCTGCACCTAAGTACGTATCTAATCCTATTAACAAGAGGCTGTCTGCAAGTACCACTTTATTTCTATAATCTACCTCTGTCGTTAAGGTTACAATCTTAGGAACTGTAGTTTCTGGGAAGTAATACTTAATATGACGAAAAAGATCTTCTATGGAAGCTTTTTCACTCTTAAAATCCGGAAAGACTTTTGCAATCTCCTCGTTAATTTCTAGCTGTATAGTATCTGTAAAACGTTGTGCCCAGTACTCATCAGGAATTTTTTTTGAAAACAAATACGGAAACTCTGCTTTTAGTGACGCTAGATCTTCCTTTGAAGCAGCTGCAAACAGTTGATCAAATCTTCTCACCTTCATATCTACAGACATTGCTTTGATTTCTGGTGGAGTCTTTGTGTCTTCTTTACAACTAGTAAGGCATACCAGCAATGACAGAATTATAAGTATTTTATTCATAGAGTTTGTATCTTTATATTCAAGAAAAACGAGTCCTTTTCTTAAAGTGTATATTTTATACATTTAAGGATACAAAAGTACCAATTTAAAGCACTTCAAAACAGAGCAACCTATGCAAACCGATAAAGTAGTAGACCACATTGTAAACTGGCTTAAAGAATATGCAACAAACGCCCGAATGACTGGCTTTGTAATAGGTATAAGTGGCGGTATTGATAGTGCACTTACCTCAACACTTTGTGCAAAAACTGGACTACGTGTTCTCTGTGTAGAAATGCCAATACATCAAGATGAACGCCAGGTGACTCGTGCTAAGGAGCATATCAACCAGCTCAAAAAGCGTTTTGCAAATGTCTCGAGCTTAGAGGTGAATCTTACAGAAACCTTTGAACAATTAAAAAGCGCAGTCCCAACTGCAGAAGACAGCGAGCAGCTCAACCTAAGCCTAGCAAACACAAGAGCTAGACTTCGCATGAGTACCTTATATTACTTTGCGGGTCTTCATAAATACCTCGTTGCTGGTACAGGTAATAAAGTAGAAGACTTCGGCGTAGGATTTTACACAAAGTATGGTGATGGCGGTGTTGACCTCAGCCCTATTGCAGACCTTATGAAATCTGAAGTTTTTGAACTTGCAGCAGCAGTTGGCGTTCCAGAAAGCATACAGAACGCAGCTCCAACCGATGGCTTATGGGGAGATGATCGTACGGATGAAGATCAAATAGGCGCAACTTATGACCAACTTGAATGGGCAATGCATCAAGATGAGTTACTTAAGAGTGGTGATAATAACAAAACTGTTGAAGCTTTCACTACAGAACAACGACGAGTTTTTGATCTTTATAAGAAATTAAACACTGCCAATTTGCACAAAATGAACCCTATACCGGTCTGCAATATCCCCGTTAACCTAAAAAAGTAGGTATTTGAACGAATAAATCATCAAAAAGGTTAAAACTATAAACAATTGAGCGTACTTTGCAGTGCAAACAAACAAGTACTACCCCTCAATCACTTGTTTCATTACTTGTTAAACAAAATAACTAATGAACAAAGTTTTAATAGCAGACCACCACCCAATAACGCGTAAAGGAATTACTTCCATACTTCTCGCGGAAGGGAACTATGAAGTTATAGGACATGTTAACGATGGTAATGACCTACTTAACACCCTGACTACAACAGAGATTGACATCCTCATTCTCGAGATAGACATCCCCAACCTCAATAGTATTACTGCACTAAAGGCTATAAAAAGAGAATTTCCTCACATCAAGATACTAGTATTAAGTTGTCATCCAGAAGAGATGTACGCTTTAAGTGCTATAAAATATGGAGCTTCTGGTTATGTAGCAAAGACCGCTTCTATACAGCGCGTGCTTAATGCCATAAACCAAGTACAGCGAGGAGGAATCTATCTTAATGAAGCCCTTAGCCAGAGACTCGTAAGTGATGGTAACGCAACACAAGGACTAGCATTTAAGTACAAAAAACTCTCTAGTAGAGAGATAGAAGTATTAAACTTATTATCTAATGGAAAGCGCAATAAGGAAATTGCAGCAGAGCTAGACATTAATGAGAAGACAGTAAGTACTTATAAAATGAGACTCCTTAAAAAACTAGAAGCACAAAACGTTGCAGAGCTTATAAAGCACGCAAGATTATTACAGAGCAGTCACGTTTAGACCGATAGTACTCGCCCTAGTTTATTACCTAGCAATGTATTGAGAGATTGATAATCGAGAATATCTTTAATGATTTCTTTATTATCAGTACTATCCTTGGTTTGATTCATCAACTCTTTTATCTTTTCTGTAATAAGATATTTTCTAAGACTCAATACTGTTTCGGTAACAAACTGCCCCACAGAAGTATCTTTCTTACGCACATAAACCTCTCGTGTATCCCAGCGGTGAAGCTCATACTTCTCATCATTGAGAATAATATTAGATATCTCACTAGCTTCCTCTGGAGCTAGCTCATTTATAAAGTTCTGAACCTGGAAATTATTATCCAAATGCATTTGTGCCACTATTTTACCATAGAGCACCTTAAAGAGGTCATTTGTAAATTCCACCTCATCGTCTTGAAGATCTAAATATATTTTCTCAAAAACTCTTGCCTTATGAATGATGGGCTCTAGCTCAAGACTACCATCCTCATTTTCTTTGAGAACAAGATCTTCAAAATCCTCCTCTACCTGGCCATATAAAAGTAAAGACTCTATAAGTTTGCGCTCAAGTTCATAAAGCACATTAACTTTCTCAACAGCATTAGGCATCTCATCTGGCACCACAGACATATATTCTGGTGGTGGTGATTGATTACCTCGATCTTGTTTTACAGTTTCCTTTTTATCTTTTTTAAGTATTTGAGCAAGCGTATTATAAAGAACTGTTTCAGAAACCTCCATGATACGTGCACACTCTTGCACATATATTTCTTGCTTTATGGCATCAGGTATTTTTGAAATACTCTCCACCATATCACGCACAGTATCTGCCTTTTTAATAGGATCACCAGCTGCCTCTTTTACAAGAAGATTTGCTTTGTACTGTATAAAGTCTTTTGCATTTTCATCAAAGAACGCGACGATTTCTTCTTTACTATGCTTTCGCGAAAAAGAATCTGGGTCCTCACCCTCTGGAAAAGAACACACCTTTACGTTCATTCCCTGCTCGAGAATCAAATCAATCCCTCTTAGTGCAGCTCGCTGTCCTGCGGCATCACCGTCAAAGAGAACCGTAATATTTTTTGTCAAACGATTTACTAATCGTATTTGCTCTGGAGTAAGTGCCGTTCCAGAAGAGGAAACCACATTCTCAATACCAGATTGAAACATCTGTATCACATCTGTATATCCTTCTACTAGGTAACAGTTATCTTCCTTTGCTATAGATTGCTTTGCATAATAGATACCATAAAGCACTTTACTCTTATGGTAAATATCACTCTCTGGCGAGTTGAGATACTTTGCAGCTTTCTTACTACTATCTAATATTCTACCCCCAAAACCAAGCACACGACCACTCATAGAGTGTATAGGAAACATTACTCGACCTTTAAATCGGTCAAATTGTTTCTCCTCCTTTACAATGGATAGTCCAGTTTTTTCTAAGTAATCTAGTTTGTATCCTTGACGTATGGCCTCACTTGTAAAAACATCCCATTGATCAGGATTATAACCTAACTCAAATTTTTCAATAGTTGCTGCCGTAAAACCTCTTTCCTTAAAATATGAAAGACCTATTGCCTTTCCTTGTTCAGAGTTGAGCATTGTTTTATGGAAGTAATCACGAGCATACTCACTCACGAGATACATACTCTCACGCTCATTTGCAGCCTCCTTTTGCTCATCTGTACGCTCTGTCTCCTCTATCTCAATGTTGTACTTTTTGGCAAGGTACTTTATGGCTTCTGGATAGCTAAAATGCTCATGTTCCATTAAGAATGAAACAGCAGAGCCTCCTTTTCCTGTAGAGAAATCTTTCCAAATTTGCTTCACAGGACTCACCATAAAACTAGGCGTACGCTCGTCAGAAAATGGAGAGAGCCCTTTAAAATTTGACCCCGACTTTTTAAGAACTACAAAATCGCCTATCACCTCCTCTACACGAGCAGTTTCAAAAACTTTATCTATGGTTTCTTTGGATATCAAGACAGTACAGCGTGTTAATTAAGAAGTGCCAATGGCAGCCTGCAAAAGTACTTCAAAATACAACAGTTTTCAATAGAAATAGCTGTAAGCTGTGTACAAAATCGAATCACTTAGAAATAGAAATAGCCCAGACATTTAAATATCTGAGCTATTATTTTTTTAATCACGCTTTCGCGAAAGCGTAACAACTAACCTATAAGTCTAATCGCAATCCAAGAGAAACGTTATTTACCTCTCCCAGCTCTACCGTTTTAAACGCCGAACTCAAATCGTACTTAGCATACAAGCTCAGGTCTCCAGTCACTCTTATGTAACTTGACAGTCCGTAAACTAAGTTATCACCGTCGTAGTCTTGACGTGATTTCGTTTTTACACGGTCGCCATTTTCTTTATATTTTAATTTTTGCTGAGTTCCTAAGCGCACCCCTGCATATCCACCTATTCCCATTCTAAATTTACCACCCGTTCTGTAACGCACATAATCTTCCTTCTGTTCTTTTTTCCATCCTCCGAATTCAAAATGCAACGGCACCACAAGGTTTGTCACTCTGATTTTTGCCTTTTTAAGATCAAATGGAAATTCTTGAAAAGTATTTTCTCCGTCAACACTTTCTAGAGTTCTGTTGTCTTTAATAGATAAGAAATTGCTCTGTAAGGAGAGTCCGTACTTAAACTGTAGCGCTCCCGAATTTTTAAAAACTCTCGTTTTCCAAGCATAACCTAACTCCACAAACGTAGATTTACCTATAGAAAAGTCATCACCTATATCTGCATTATCACTTATTGCATTATTAAGACCCATTGCAAAAACGGTTTCTCCATAGGTGCGCCTGTCATAATTCATGGTAGAGGGCTTATTCCTATTTACAGCGATACCTATCACCCTATTTCCATCTTGATCCATACTACCCAGTCCTATCTCAATATTGTTTCCTTTTGATGGATTAATGTGTCCAGTGCGTTTTACTAGTTCAATTTGGTTATCAATAATTGCTAGTTCGTTTTCAATATTAAGAGCAACCTCTTCGGCAGCTTCTTTCTTACGCTGCTCGATTTCATCAAGGGAATATGTATCCTCATTTTTAAATTTATTCAATGACTCTATTCGAGATTTTAAAACTTGCTTCCAGTCTTCTATTACTTGCTCTCGTCTTTCTTTGAGAACTTCAACCTGCTCTTGTCTAAATCCACTAATTAAGTCTTTATTCTTGTCTTCAAAATCTACAAGTTTTTCCTTTATCTCTCGTTGCTTCTTTTCTCTTTTACTTTCTGTCTCCACAGGCGATTCTGTGTCTTGCGCATGCACATTTTGGGCAAAGATGATCACTGTTGCCGCTAGGGCAATTTTAATAATTGACTTCATAATTGTTTTTGTTTTGTGCGCTCGATGATGGCGCGTTATTGATGAATTTTCTTAATTATCTTTATTTGCAACTGCCTCTACGGCTCTATTAAACTCTTTTTTAAGCGTACGGAACATTCTATCTTTAAAAGAGTCTGGATCTATAGCCGCCTCAACATCTAGCAGTAATTCGTTTGCATTTACCACTGGAGTTTGTGCTTCATAGATTTTCTGTCGCTTTATTTCAGTTTGTGCATTTTTAAGTAGCATATCGACCTCATCATCAGTTACAGAAAAATCACTTGCATCAGCAACTGTTACGCCATTATTTTCTTGAGACACATAAGCCTTGTTAAATGACTTATCACTTACCATTCCGTCATTTTCCTTATCTACCTTAGCTACGGCATAGTTTTTAGTTGAAGCAACTGTGGCTGTTGGCTTATAATTATTGCGGTATGTTTTGGTAGCAGCAGTATTAGTTTTTTGCTTCGCATCACGCTTTCGCGAAAGCGTAACTTCATCCTTCTCCACCTCTGCTGCAGCATCTTTTTCTACAACCCCTACCATCTGTATGTTCTCAGTGTTCCTTACATCAATATTACTTGCATCTTCTTTATCGATGGTATTATTAATAGTTTCTGGCGTTTGTACTATTTGATTTTCTATTCCATCAGTATCATCTCCAAAAATGATAGCTGTAAGAAAAACACCTGCAATAAAGCTAGCCGCAATAGCAAGCCAGAACACTATGCCATTTTTCTTTTTACCCTGCTCCGTCTCAAGTTTACCCTCTATACGATCCCAAGCAGATGCGGTAGGTGCTATACGGCGACCTTCCAACTTTTCTTTAAAATTATCTTCTAACTTCATTGGTCACATTATTAATTAATTCTTCTTCAAGTTTTGCTTGCAATTGCCTCCTTGCTTTAAATAATTGACTTTTTGAGGTGCTCTCACTTATTCCTAGTGTAGTCGCTATTTCCTTATGTTTGTATCCTTCTATAGCGTACATTATAAAGACTACACGGTATCCCTCTGGCAGATCATCTATTAAACTCTGGATGTGTGCCACCTCGAGATCTGTCTGGATATTATTTATAGCATCGTTACTCTCAATCTCACCATCTTCTTTGAAATACAATTTCTTTAACGCACGCAAGTAAGAAATGCTCTCTCTTACCATAATCCTGCGTATCCATCCCTCAAAGCTTCCTGCATTTTTAAAACTATCTAGCTTTGTAAATACTTTTAAAAACCCATTACACATAGCCTCCTCTGCCTGGTGAACATCCTTTATATAATAACGACACACACTTAGCATCTTAGGCGCGTGCTGCTCATAGAGTGCTCGTTGAGCATCTCTATTGCCTTTTATAGCTTTTTTAATAAGCTGTTTCTCGTTATTAAACTGTATGACTTTCATACTTGATTGATGGGTTTCTATCTATAAAGACGCAGGCTCTTTGTAAAAGGTTGCCTCGTAAATTTAAAAAAGTTTTAAAATGAAAAAATTCCAAAGTCTACAATAAGCATTCTTACTATAAACTTTGGAATTAAATATATGACTATAAAAGTTTTACCCCTTAAACTTCATAGGTAAGTGTACTACCTTTTTAGTTTCGAAAAACTCTTCTTCAAAAAATAAAGGAAGTTCATAGATGGTGGTAGTCGTGTACTTTTGAAGCTCTTCTGTAAGATCGCCACCTTTTAAGTAAAGAATTCCATTCTTGAGTTCGTGAGTAGACTTTTTGGCAATACGACCTTTTACCCAGTGCACAAATGTTTCCATTTGGGCTACTGCGCGAGAAACTACAAAGTCATATTGATCTTTTACGGTCTCAACGCGATCGTTTGTTGTCTTTACATTTGTAATACCAAGACCCTCTACAACCTCGTTTACTACTTTGATTTTTTTACCAATGCTATCTACTAGGTGAAAATTCACCTCTGGGTGTAGTATCGCTAGTGGTACTCCTGGAAATCCTCCTCCAGTACCCACGTCAAGAATTTTACTTCCAGGGTTAAATCGCTGTATCTTT
Organism: Dokdonia sp. 4H-3-7-5; assembly: GCF_000212355.1. Taxonomy (NCBI): domain Bacteria; kingdom Pseudomonadati; phylum Bacteroidota; class Flavobacteriia; order Flavobacteriales; family Flavobacteriaceae; genus Dokdonia; species Dokdonia sp. 4H-3-7-5. The sequence goes on along the minus strand of NC_015496.1, from coordinate 2,114,986 downwards.
GCAATGCCCAGTGAGTGTAGTACATGACGTAAGTATATTTCATCAATATCCTTACGGCTCACAACATTGATTTTAAGATTCCAGTCGTGATATAAATCCTTCAATTTTGAGAATTGCTCAATTTGAGTTTCGGTGAGATCAGGAAAGTATTTTAATATGATATCCATTAGTAGTATATTAGGACTGTAAAAGTACCATTTTACTCCCTATTATTTTAACGCAGGTTCATAGCTGTGAGCGGGATTAAGTATTACTTTTACAACGCTATTATAAAAGAAAAACTTTTTCGCGAAAGCGAGAGAAAAACGCTATGCAGAGTGCAATATCTTGAATTAAAGTGCGCTATGTAAGGGTAATTACATTATTATGGAAAATACAATTAAATTTTCGCGCACGGACTCAGCAAAATTCTTCAGAACGCTGAATAAACGTGTAAATTCTTATTTTAAAGAAAATGATATTAAACGCACAGGTAACTGGAAATTGTACCTCAAGGCGATTATCATGTTTGCTATATACTTAGTACCTTATTTTTTATTCTTGACCCTTGATATGCCTACGTGGCTACAATTACTTCTTACTGTTGTAATGGGTGTAGGAATGGCTGGAATAGGTATGAATGTAATGCATGATGGAAATCACGGTTCATTTTCTAGTAAAAAATGGGTCAACAAATTAATGGGTAGTAGTATTTATATACTAGCTGGTAATGTGTATAACTGGCAAGTACAACACAATGTACTTCACCACACGTATACTAACATACACGGCCATGATGAAGATATGGAAGCTGGACGCGTATTACGTTTCTCAAAACACGGTAAGTGGCATTGGGCTCATAAATTCCAGCAGTATTACTCTGTATTTTTATATGGACTCCTTACTTTTAATTGGGCGCTCACTACAGATTTCTTCCAAATGAAACGCTACATGAAGCGCAAACTATCTTATGGAAAACTACAAAGTCCTGCGAGACAATGGAGCACACTACTTATTACTAAAGCTATCTATCTAGGTATGTGGATTGTAATCCCGATGATTGTGATGGATCTTGCATGGTGGAAAATTCTCATAGGATTCTTTATTATGCATTATGTAGCTGGAGTAATTTTAAGTGTGATTTTTCAACTTGCACACATGGTTGAAGATGCTCACATGCCATTACCTGATGAAACAGGAACCATGAAAAATACGTGGGCGATACACCAATTATTTACTACAGTTAATTTTTCTACTAAAAACAGAATCATGAACTGGTTTTCTGGAGGTTTAAACCACCAAGTAGAACACCATATTTTCCCTCACATTAGTCACGTACACTATACAAAGATTAGTAAGATTGTAAGAGAAACAGCAAATGAATTTAACCTTCCTTATCATGAATATGAAACAACAAGAAAGGCGCTCGTTGCTCACTTCAATCACCTAAAAAACATGGGAATGAAACCTGCGATTACTGCATAAAACAAGCCTAATTTTTCAGAAAATATCAAGTGCCAAATCCCTAAAGGATTTGGCACTTTTTGTTAACTTGCAGTACAAAACTTATATCAACATAATTTATAATCTCCTAGTATGAATAAACTATCTACCCGTGTAACAGAAATGGCTACCTCTGCAACACTAGCAATGGCTGCCAAAGCAAGAGAATTAAGAGCAGAAGGAAAAGATATTATAGGTTTAAGCCTAGGAGAACCAGATTTTAATACTCCAGACTTTATAAAGGATGCCGCAATACAGGCTATAAATGACAACTATAATTCATACACCCCTGTAGACGGTTATGTAGAGCTAAAAGAGGCTATTATCACAAAATTTAAAAGAGACAACAAGCTCGATTACAAATTACCACAAATTGTAGTTTCTACTGGAGCAAAACAATCACTAGCTAATATTGCATTAGTATGTCTTGACCCAGGTGACGAGGTAATACTACCATGCCCTTACTGGGTAAGCTACTCAGATATTGTAAAAATAGCAGAAGGCGTACCTGTTGAAGTACCAACTTCTATAGACACTAATTTTAAAATGACTCCTGAGCAGCTTGAGGCGGCTATTACTCCTAAGACTAAGATGCTTTGGTATAGCTCTCCTTGTAATCCTTCAGGATCTATTTACAGTAAAGAAGAATTACGCGGCCTAGCAGATGTTCTTGTAAAATACCCAAACATCATCGTTGTGAGCGATGAGATATATGAGCACATCAACTATGTAGGTGAGCACGCAAGTATGGCTCAGTTTCCAGACATGTATGATCGTACGGTTACTGTAAATGGTGTGTCAAAAGCTTTTGCAATGACGGGATGGCGTGTAGGTTACATAGGCGGACCAGAATATATTGCACGTGCGTGTAATAAAATGCAAGGACAGATTACTAGTGGCACAAATTGTATTGCTCAACGTGCTGTGATAACAGCTCTAGAAGCTCCAGTAAGCAAAGTGCAATACATGATAGACGAGTTTAAAAGTCGTCGCACTTTGATACTAGACTTACTAAATGATATTGAAGGATTTAAATGCAACGAGCCAGAAGGTGCATTTTATGTATTCCCGAATATCTCATACTACTTCGGAAAAACACTAGGTGGAACAAAAATTGAAAACGCATCAGATTTTTCACTCTACTTACTTGAAGCGGCAAATGTTGCGACGGTTACTGGTGAAGCATTTGGAAATCCAGATTGTATACGTATATCTTATGCAGCTAGTGTAGACAACATAAAAGACGCAATGAAGCAGATTAAAGCTGCTGTTTCATAGTTCTTATTAATTACGCTTTCGCGAAAGCATAACAAAACAAAACCCGCTAATCTCTTAGCGGGTTTTTTAATATCTGTAATTCCACAATAAGTCTTAATATTCTTCTGCGTAATAAGGCACCCAAGCGACCATATAATTTACTTGTGAATAAGTATCTTAGTAACGTAATAGTGAGTGTGAGAATACCGCTTTCGCGAAAGCGCAACAAACACCTTAAAACAACGTAAACTGCAGAAAACTATAGCTGCAACATCTATAACCTTCCTTATGAAAAAAACACTACTCGCAGGAATAATGGCCTTAAGCCTAATAGCCTGTAAAAACGATGCCACAACAGAAACAGCTAGTACGACAGACACTTCAGTAGCTTTTAATAATGTGCTAGACAACTATTATGAAGATGGACTAAAACTTAATCCGCTTAACGCGACGATGTCTGGTGATAATAGATATAATGACAAATTTCCAGATGCATTATCTCAATCTCATAAGGATGCAGTAAAGACTTATTATAGTTCGTACCGTGACTCTATCCAGCAGTTTAACGACAGTGACCTTACGGACACAGAGAAGATGAGTAAAGAGGTATTACTCTGGGATATTGCGATCAATCTAGAAGGTATGGAGTTTAAAAAAGACCTTACTCCTATAGACCAGATGTGGTCTCCACATCTTATGTTTGGCCAACTTGCGAGTGGAGCGAGTGCTCAACCATTTAACACTGTAGAAGATTATCGAAACTGGCAAACACGTGTAGACGAATACCTTATCTGGCTCAACAGTTCAGAGCAAAATATGCGTCAAGGAATGACAGAAGACTACGTACTTCCTAAGTCGCTTATTAAAAAAATCATCCCACAAATGGATGCTATGACGGAAGCAACTGTAGAAAATCACTTGTTTTACAAGCCCGTAGCAAACTTTCCAGAAGGAATAACAGAAGAAGATAAAAACACTTTACGCACAGATTACATTGCCATGATAGAAGGCAAAGTAATCCCTGCCTATGCAAAGATGCGTGACTTTTTACAAAATGAGTACCTAGCTGCTGGTCGTGATAGCTCTGGCTATAGTGATTTGCCTGCAGGTAGCGATTATTATGACTATGCTATCAAACTTTACACTACTACTACAATGAGTGCAGACGAGATACACCAACTCGGACTGAGCGAGGTTACTCGCATACGTACGGAGATGGAAAAAGTAAAAGAGCAAGTTGGCTTTAAAGGAGACTTAAAAGCTTTTTTTGATGATGTACGCACTAACAAAAAGCTAATGCCGTACACTACCCCAGAAGAAATTATTGCAAATTTTAATGCAATGCATGAGACTATAAAGCCTCAAGTAGATTTACTTTTTAGTGTACAACCTAAGACGGCTTTTGAAGTGAGACAGACAGAAGCATTTAGAGAGAACTCTGCAAGTGCAGAGTATAATCCTGGATCGCTTGATGGAACTCGACCAGGTATTTTTTACACACCTATACCAGATGCTAGTACATATAATGTATACTCAGACGAGTCATTATTTTTACATGAAGCTGTCCCTGGACACCACTTCCAGGTTTCTCTAACACAAGAAAGCGAGACACTACCACAGTTTAGAAAAACATTATGGTATAGCGCATATGGTGAAGGCTGGGCATTGTATACAGAATCGCTTGGTAAAGAGCTAGGACTTTATACAGATCCTTATCAATATTTTGGAACACTGGGAGCTGAGATGCACCGCGCAGTTAGACTTGTGGTAGATACAGGAATCCACACTAAAGGATGGAGCCGCGAGAAAGCGATTGCTTATTGTCTAGAAAATGAAGCAGAAAGCGAAGCAGGTATCACATCAGAAATTGAGCGCTATATGGCAAATCCGGGACAAGCGCTTTCTTATAAAATTGGTCAACTTAAAATCAGAGAGTTGCGCACAAAAGCAACCCAAGAATTAGGTGAAAAATTTGATATCAGGGAGTTTCATAAAGAAGTACTTGAGACAGGATGTATCCCACTTGCACTACTTGAGGAAAAAATTAATGGTTGGATAGAAGAAAGTAAATAATACAACTTTCAAGCAAGTGAAGTTTACACGGAGCTTGCCAAAGTGCGAAAGCAAAACATTATGAATAAAAAGATAGTATTACTAGGCTCAGGAGAACTGGGAAAGGAATTTGTAATTGCAGCACAACGCCTTGGTCAAACTGTAATTGCTGTAGATAGTTATGATAATGCTCCTGCAATGCAAGTAGCAGATGGTCGCGAGGTGATAAATATGCTAGATGGCGACGCTCTAGATAGACTAGTCGAGAAGCATAAACCTGATTTTATCGTTCCAGAAATAGAGGCAATTCGCACAGAGCGTTTTTATGAATATGAAAAGCAGGGATATACAGTAATCCCAAGTGCAAAAGCTGCTAACTTCACAATGAATCGCAAATCTATACGCGACTTAGCGGCTAAAGACCTTGGCTTAAAAACTGCAAATTATCGCTATGCAACATCTGCAGAAACATTGCAAAAAGCAGTTAAGGAAGTAGGAATTCCTTGCGTAGTAAAGCCCTTGATGTCTTCTAGCGGGAAAGGGCAGTCTACCATCAAAACACCAGATGATATTCAACGAGCTTGGGAATACTCTCAAGCTGGATCAAGAGGAGATGTCGCCGAGGTGATTGTGGAGTCTTTTGTAAATTTCAATTACGAGATTACACTTCTCACTGTTACACAAAGAGATGGTGAGACGCTGTTTTGCCCTCCTGTAGGTCACCGTCAAGAACGAGGCGACTACCAAGAAAGCTGGCAACCAGCAACCATGACGGATGCTCATCTCAAAACCGCTCAAGAAATGGCAGCTAAAGTTACTGCTGCTTTAGGAGGAGCTGGTTTATGGGGCGTAGAATTCTTTGTAGGAGATGATGGTGTTTACTTTTCTGAACTCTCACCTAGACCACATGATACGGGTATGGTAACTCTGGCAAACACTCAGAACTATAATGAGTTTGAACTACACTTAAGAGCGGTTTTAGGACTACCCATAAAAGAAATTACTCAAGAACGTATAGGTGCAAGTGCCGTGATTCTTGCAACTAAGGATTCTGATAATCCATCTTTTACGGGTATAGAAAATATTGCCGCAGCTTCTAAATGTGACTTCAGGCTTTTTGGAAAACCCACCTCCCGTCCATACAGACGTATGGGAGTTGCGATAACCTATGACCAACTAAATGGTAATATTACAAACGTTACCGAAAGAGCAAAAGAGCTCGCTTCGAAAGTCTCTGTAATTTAACAGCCAATGACCTCTAACCTACAACAAATTAAAGCGAGCATTTACGACAAATGCTCGCTTTATATTTCGGATTATCATGACGAGCTCGAAAGCAAATCCTACGGTGCCTGTACATTTACGCTAGCAGGATTAAATATTATATGTAGAGATGCAAAAGTAACGCCTAAAAAAACAGGCCAATTTGTAACATTCTGGAAGCGCTTGGAAAGCGGAGAAATCTCACCTTTTCACGAAAGTGATATTATTGATTTTTATGTAGTAAATGTAAAGACAGAAAATGAGTTAGGTCAATTTGTCTTCCCTAGATCAATCCTTATCAAAAAAGGAATAATATCAACCCAAACTAAAGAAGGCAAAAGAGCTTTTAGAGTTTATCCAGCATGGGACACTCCAAATAATAAACAAGCTCTAAACACGAAAAAATGGCAATTAGATTATTTTTATGAAGTAAGTAAAGACGTAGATATAGATTTTATTACGTCTCTTTTTAAATCCTGTGAATAATAATAAAATGCGTTAATGAAATAACTACATTCTTATAAGCGGTAGTGTACTACATCTTAGTAATCCTTCTTGCTTTGCAATCTCTGCATAAGCAACTTCTTCTACGGTAATATTCTGATCTCTCAGCCACGTATTTAATCTCGTAAAATTACGTTCAGAAATTACTACTTCTGGCGATATACTGAATATATTAGAATTCATATTAAACATCTCTTGAGACGAGATTTCAAATACATTCTCCTTTCCGTAATGATTTAACAGCCAGTTATACTCTTTTTCTTGAAGGAATCCGTTTTTATGTAGAATGGCTTTACCGTTACCTACTGGTTGAAAACAGCAATCTAAGTGAAGTGCGTTACTGTATGGATCTGTGTTTGATTTTCTAAGATCAAATGACATTACTTTTTTATTTGGGAATAATTCCTGTATCATTCCTACGGCGAGCATATTTGTACGTGCAATGATATAATCTGGATAGTCTGCACCTCTATAAGTCCCGATAAAAATATGATCATCTGCAAGCATCACATCTCCTCCTTCAATATGTGCTTCTTCTGGCAATCTAAATACATGCGTTGGTGCCACTTGCTTTATAACATGTTCTATAGCTTCTATTTCCTCTTCCCTATCAGGGAGGATATTAGCCTTAAAAAACTTATCATCAATCACAAATCCTATATCCCTAGTAAAGATCTGATTCATATCTTTTATAAGTTTAGGTCTATACACCTCTACATCATACTTCTTGAATATAGTTGCTACTGCTTCCATCTCTGGAACCATGTCTTTTTCTAGAGGATACGTACCTTCTTTAATATGAAGTGCCGACTTAGGGTCATAAGCATCTTCTAGTGATGGTGTAGGTCCATTACTTTCTGCAGTTCCTAAAACCACGGCTTTAAGACGTGACGTTTCGTTTTTTACATTGAGTTTAAGCATAGCGTGAAATTACAAATTCCACTCTTGAAATCCCAACAACTACGATTAAGTAACATAAAAAATATAGTTATTGAATAAGACTAAAACTATACAATTGGAATCCAGACTTCTTCTTGAGCATCTGGGTGATTAGGCCCTAAATAATCCGAAGCCATGAACTCATAATGTGGTCTATGATCCAATTGATACCCAGATGACGGAAGCCACTCTTGATAGACATACTGAGCAAATTTTCCAAAATCACTTATGGTGCCTTTATATGAAAAAACAGCCCATTTACCCTTTGGGATTTTCAACACTTCTAACTCCTTTGGAATATCATCTTCGTTAAATACCGCTACTGCCGCCCATTTTACAAACTTGGTTTCTGGTGTAAAAGGAATAGACATAAAATTATCTGCATAGCACTGCACGCTATAACTTCCACCATTAGACTTGTTATGAATTGACTTTTTTAATGGTCCAAAGGTTTGCCATAATTGCATTGTTGTATTATGAGCTAGAGACATTGTAGTCTGTAAACCTGCAAGTGTAAGTTCTGCTTGCTCTACAATAACTGGTAATGGATGGTTGGTATCTTTCACGAAAGTGAATTTACAAATTACTAAATAGTCAAATTCTAACTTTTTAAGCATAAAAAAAGAGCAAACGAAATGTTTGCTCTTATATATTTTATTACTGAGTTTTTATCTCTCTGAAACCTCTTTAAAAGATCTTAAGTTTTCACCAGTATATACCTGACGTGGACGTCCGATAGGCTCTTTACCTAATCTCATCTCTCTCCATTGAGCAATCCAACCTGGAAGACGACCTACTGCAAACATCACAGTAAACATCTCTACTGGAATATCTAGTGCACGATAAATAATACCTGAATAGAAATCTACGTTTGGATATAATTTACGGTCTACAAAATATGGATCTTCAAGAGCTTCTTTTTCAAGTCCCTTAGCTATATCCAATACAGGATCTTCTATTCCTAATTGAGTAAGAACATCATCTGCAGCTACTTTAATAATCTTTGCTCTAGGGTCAAAGTTTTTATATACTCTATGCCCAAAGCCCATTAAACGGAAAGGATCTTCCTTATCCTTAGCTTTAGCCATATATTTTTTAGTATCACCACCATCTTCTTTGATTGCTTCTAGCATTTCAATTACAGCTTGGTTTGCTCCACCGTGTAATGGTCCCCATAATGCAGAGATTCCTGCAGAAATAGAAGCAAATAAACCAGCATGTGATGATCCTACTATACGTACTGTAGATGTAGAACAGTTTTGCTCATGATCTGCATGTAAGATTAGTAACTTATCAATAGCTTCAATAACAGCTTTATCCACCTTATACTCCTCATTAGGCTTTGCAAACATCATTTTATGGAAGTTCTCTACATAACCAAGAGAATTATCTCCATAATCAAGAGGTTGGCTCTTTTTCTTGCGCATTGCCCATGCAGCTAGTACTGGAAACTTCGCTAGAAGTTTTACAATAGCAGCATACATATCTTCTTCAGAATCTACATTTACAGTAGAAGGATTAAATGCTATAAGTGCAGAGGTAAGCGCACTTAACACACCCATAGGGTGTGCAGACTTAGGAAAACCATCTAAGATTTTCTTCATATCTTCATCTACGTGAGATTCAGATTTGATATCTGCGTGAAATTTATCTAGTTGTTGTTTTGTAGGAAGCTCTCCAAAAATCAATAAATAAGCTGTTTCAAGAAAATCTGCTTTCTCTGCAAGCTCTTCTATTGAATAACCGCGGTATCTAAGAATTCCTTTCTCCCCATCTAGAAAAGTAATAGCGCTCTCACAAGACCCTGTATTTTTATAACCTGGATCTATCGTCGTGATTCCTCCAGTAGCTCCTCTGAGCGTCTTTATATCAATTGCCTGCTCCTTCTCAGTTCCTGTAATTATTGGGAACTCGTAACTTTTTCCATCTATCGTTAGGGTTGCTTTATCTGCCATCTATCGTTATATTTTTCTTTTTTTATTCTATTGTTTGAAGTTAGGCTAAATTACAAAAAAGAAGTCTCATTTTTTAACATATAGGCTTCATAGAAGGTTAAAAATTAATTAAATTCTTACTAGATAAGATAAGAGAGAATTTTCCAAATATAGAAGAAGCTTATATACAGGCTCTTTACACAAAGGCAGATATGCTGTTTGTAGAATAATAAAAAAGGACATGTACCGTAGCACATGTCCTTTACCCAACTTAAATCTAGATTTTGGATTTCTCCAAAATCCATTTAAAAAAAGAGCGAGTGTACAACATCGAAGCGTAACTGCCCGCTCTTACCCAACTTAAAGTCATACTTGCTTGTTTATTCACTAACGACGCAACGAATGAGCCAGGTAAAAATTTAAAGAACTATATAGATTTAAAATTCGCTTTCGCGAAAGTAAAACCTAAACATTCTCCAAAGATTATTGTTTGGAAGTGTAAAATTAATGCATTTCACCGCATATACCACACATATTACGTACGATTTTACCTACTTTATAACTAATTACTTTTTTTGTTTGAAGCTTAAACTTTAAATACTAAAAAAAAGCATTGAAGGCATTTATCTTAGAATTAAGATATCTTCTATAAACAAGTGTGAAAACAGATACCCAACTGTCCTTCAAATAAAAAATGCCTTCTCTGCGAGAAGGCATTTAATTAACAGCATAACATCATTAACAGTTGTTACTTTATTTTAAAGGCGTTCATTGCAGGAAAGTACGCTGTATCAGCGAGCATCTCTTCTATACGAATAAGTTGATTATACTTTGCCATGCGATCTGAACGTGAGGCAGAACCTGTTTTAATCTGACCACAATTAAGTGCTACTGCTAAATCTGCAATCGTATTATCTTCAGTTTCTCCAGATCGGTGAGACATTACAGAAGTATAGCCTGCATTATGTGCCATGTTTACAGCTGCAATAGTTTCTGTAAGAGTACCTATTTGATTCACTTTAATTAGGATAGAGTTTGCAATTCCTTCATTTATCCCTCTTGATAAGCGCTCTACATTAGTTACAAATAAATCATCACCTACAAGTTGTACTTTATCACCAATCTTATCAGTAAGGTATTTCCAACCTTCCCAGTCATTTTCATCCATTCCATCTTCTATAGATATAATCGGGTATTTATCTGCTAGCTCTGCTAAATAATCTGCTTGCTCTTCACTGGTACGTATTTTTCCTGTTTCACCTTCAAATTTTGCATAGTTGTATTTACCATCTACATAAAATTCTGCCGCGGCACAATCTAGGGCAATCATAATCTCGTCACCCCAAGAGTAACCAGCCTTCTCTACAGCTATTTTAACACTATCAAGTGCATCTTCTGTACCGTCTAATGCTGGAGCAAATCCTCCTTCATCACCTACTGCTGTACTCAAGTTACGGTCATGTAATACCTTTTTAAGGTTATGAAAAATCTCAGTTCCCATTTGTAATGCATGACTAAAGCTCTTAGCTTTAACTGGCATTACCATAAATTCTTGGAATGCTATAGGCGCATCACTATGTGATCCTCCATTAATAATATTCATCATAGGCACTGGAAGTGTATTTGCACTTACTCCACCTATATATCTATATAACGGCATATTTAATTCGGCAGCTGCTGCTTTAGCACAAGCAAGAGAAACACCTAGGATTGCATTTGCTCCAAGTTTTGATTTGTTTGGAGTGCCATCAAGATCTATCATAAGCTGATCAATAGCGTTTTGCTCGAAAACAGATACACCAAGTAATTCTGGAGCAATTAGTGTATTTACATTTTCAACTGCTTTCGACACTCCTTTTCCCATAAAAGCATTACCACCATCACGCAATTCTACCGCCTCGTGCTCACCTGTAGATGCTCCAGAAGGAACAGCTGCCCTTCCCATTACACCTAACTCAGTGAATACATCAACTTCGACGGTTGGGTTTCCTCGTGAATCAAAAATTTGTCTTGCGTGAACTTCTATGATTATACTCATGTTATAATTGTTTTATTAGTTACGTAAAAATACGATTTTGATGATGATTTTGTGAAGTCAATGTTCTTTTGTAGCGATAACGTTTTCGCGAAAGCATAAATTTTAAAATAAAAAATCCCCATCTTAATTTTTAAGATGGGGATAAATTTTTAAGCTGTAACGCTTTTTATATTATCTATGAATTGATCGAACAAATATGTTGCATCGTTGGGTCCAGGGCTAGCTTCTGGGTGATATTGAACTGAAAAACAGTTCTTATCCTTAAGTTTAATTCCTGCAACAGTGTTGTCATTGAGGTGAACGTGCGTTATCTCTACATCGTTATTAGCTTCTGTTTCTTCTCTATTTATAGCAAAGCCATGATTTTGAGAAGTAATTTCACCTTTACCAGTAACCAAGTTCATTATAGGATGATTAATCCCACGGTGTCCGTTGTGCATTTTATAAGTAGAAATACCATTTGCGAGTGCTATCACTTGATGCCCTAAGCATATTCCAAATAATGGATCGTTTGCACTAATGATATCTTTTGCAACTTGTATTGCGTTTTCAAGTGGCTCAGGATCTCCAGGTCCATTAGATAAAAAATATCCGTCTGGATTCCATTCTTTCATCTCCTTATAAGTAGTATTATAAGGGAAGACTTTTACGTACGCTCCTCTCTTTGCAAGGTTTCGCAAGATATTACGTTTGATACCAATATCTAATGCCGCAACCTTAACCTCGGCATTTTCTTCGCCAAAATAATAAGCTTCAGTGGTAGATACTTTTGAGGCCAATTCTAGTCCATTCATATCAGGAACCTCAGATAACTGCTTTTTCAAACCTTCAATATCATCTACAGCGGTTGAAATAACGGCATTCATAGCGCCATTATCACGTATGTGCGCAACTAGTGCTCGCGTATCAACATCTGAAATGGCGAAAAGCTTACTGTCATTTAAGAAAGACTCCAGAGACTCTTCTGCATCTTTTCTTGAGTATGTGTAGCTAAAATTTCTACAAATTAATCCAGATATTTTTACAGTGTCAGACTCCGTCTCAACATCTGTTGCGCCATAATTACCTATATGAGCATTTGTAGTTACCATTAACTGACCAAAATATGATGGATCAGTAAAAATTTCTTGATATCCTGTCATTCCTGTATTAAAACAAACTTCACCAAAAGAAGTTGCTTCTTTGTCTCCTACAGATTTTCCATGAAAGATGGTTCCGTCTGCAAGTAATATTATGGCTGGTCTTCTAGATTGATATTTCATTTTATGTTTTTTCCTTACAGGAGACAAAAGTAATGAATATACTCTTTTGAAAAAAGAATAGTTTTATTATGGGTTTAATTGGAAGAAGATGATCTCACAGAATTAAATTTTGAAAAAATTGATTTTAAACCGGCATCATCTTTATAAGACAATTTATTCTGCTTAATGTATTCTTTCATAACATCCTCAGAATCTCCGAATATTGACAGAACAGAAGATTTCTTCGGCCTAAACTTTCTAAACTCCCCTTCACTAATTAAGTAATAACTAGTATTACTCACAAACTCATCAGGCTCTTGACCAACTTGTATATCAAATTTACCCTCTCTGATTCTTACATTGTGATCTTTAAGTAATGATAAATCATCAGACTCATAAATAACCTCCATTAATCTAGAAATATTATCTGTAGGATTAAGAGTTCTTTTAAAAATCATATCGTTAATACTAACAGAACCCACAACAAACTGATTTACATCTAAAATATATTCCCCTTCTTTAAATGAAAATGTACCACGCTCCATATCAAAGTTTATATTTCTTATGTCAATAATTTGATTATTCTTTGTAATAACCCTAGCAGAACTAAGCCAATTATCATAAAGAAATTTATCTCCTTCTAATTTAGTAGCCGCCTTAAATGTTCTGCCCGAATAGTTACCTCCATCAAAATTGACCAATGACCCATCGATAGCTTGATTAGAATTCAAGCTAGACATAAACGTCACATCTTCAGATTGACCGAATGCTGTTAGGGAATTAATAAGTAAAACGGAGATTAAGAAATATTTCATAACTATAAAGTTGTTTTGTTTACTAATATAATGCGCTAGCAACGGAACTCAACAGGAATTCGAAATCTTAACAAGATATTATGACTCTTTTGAAATCAAAAAAGACCCTGCTTAATAGCAAGGCCTTTTTAAAACTGTTTAGATAAAAAATTATCTATTCTTCTTCGTTAGAAGCTTTTTCTTCAGTTGCAGCAGGCGCTACAGCTTCAGCTTTTTTACTTCCACGACGAGTATTCTTCTTTTTTACTGGTTTACCTGGGCTGTAAATCTCGTTGTAATCAACAAGTTCTATCATTGCCATATCAGCATTATCCCCAAGACGGTTACCCATCTTGATAATACGAGTATAACCTCCTGGACGATCACCAATCTTTGCCGCTACATCTCTGAATAACTCAGTTACTGCATCTTTTTGGCGAAGCTTTGCAAAAACGATACGACGATTATGAGTAGTATCTTCTTTTGACTTTGTGATCATTGGCTCAACAAACTGCTTTAAAGCTTTTGCCTTTGCCACTGTCGTGTTTATTCTTTTATGTTCAATTAAAGAGCAAGCCATGTTTGCAAGCATAGACTTTCTATGTGCAGTCTTTCTCCCTAAGTGATTAAATTTCTTTCCGTGTCTCATTGTAATATGTATTTTCCCGCTTTCGCGAAAGCGCTAATGCATTTCTGCTATAGCTAACTAGTCTTTATCTAATTTATACTTAGCTAGATCCATTCCGAAACTAAGGCCTTTTACATTTACAAGCTCTTCAAGCTCAGTAAGTGACTTTTTACCAAAGTTTCTAAATTTCATCAAGTCATTTTTGTTATAAGAAACAAGATCTCCTAATGTTTCTACTTCTGCAGCTTTTAAACAGTTAAGCGCACGAACGGAAAGATCCATATCGATAAGCTTAGTTTTAAGCAACTGACGCATGTGTAGAGATTCTTCATCATAAGTTTCAGTCTGAGCTATCTCATCTGCCTCTAAAGTGATACGCTCATCTGAGAATAACATAAAGTGGTGGATAAGTGTCTTAGCAGCTTCAGTAAGAGCTTCTTTAGGATGAATAGATCCATCAGTGATGATTTCAAAAACTAATTTTTCATAATCAGTTTTCTGCTCAACACGATAGTTCTCTATACTATATTTTACATTACGGATAGGAGTATAAATAGAGTCTGTAAAGATAGTTCCAAGAGGTGCATTAGACTTCTTGTTCTCTTCAGCAGGTACATATCCACGTCCCTTTTCGATAGTAATTTCCATATTAAGATTTACTTTCTTGTCCATGTTTGCTATCACCATATCAGGATTAAGCACTTGGAAACCAGAAATAAATTTTTGAAAATCACCAGCAGTTAATTGATCTACTCCAGATAATGAAATTGTTACAGTTTCGTTATCTATCTCTTCTATTTGTCTTTTAAAACGTACTTGCTTAAGATTAAGGATGATTTCTGTAACATCCTCAACTACTCCAGCCAATGTAGAAAACTCATGATCTACACCTTCAATACGTACAGATGTAATTGCAAAACCTTCTAATGAAGATAACAATACACGACGTAAAGCGTTTCCTACGGTTAAACCGTAACCTGGTTCTAAAGGTCTAAACTCAAATTTACCTTCAAAATCAGTAGAGTCAATCATAATGACTTTATCGGGCTTCTGGAAATTTAATATTGCCATATCGGTTTTCTAGCTTTAGTGGTTATTACTTAGAGTACAGCTCGACGATGAACTGGGTATTGATGTTTTCAGGAATCTGAAGACGTTGTGGTATTGCCACAAAAGTACCTTCCTTCTTATCGTTGTTCCAAGAAATCCACTCGTAGACGTTACTTGAATTTTGAAGAGAGTTAGAGATTACTTCTAAAGATTTAGACTTCTCACGTACCGCAACAACATCACCAGGCTTAACCTGAAATGAAGGAATGTTTACGATGCTTCCGTTTACAGTAATGTGACGGTGTCCTACTAATTGACGTGCACCACTTCTAGAAGGAGACATTCCCATTCTGTGTACAACATTATCAAGACGACACTCACAAAGTTGAAGTAAAACTTCACCTGTAATTCCTGGAGCACGATTTGCTCTGTCGTACATGTTTCTAAACTGACGCTCAAGGATACCGTAAGTATACTTTGCCTTTTGCTTTTCAGCTAATTGTACAGCGTATTCAGATTTCTTTCCTCTACGTCTGTTGTTTCCGTGTTGCCCTGGAGGGTAATTTCTTTTTTCAAAAGATTTGTCTTCTCCGAAGATTGCTTCGCCAAATTTACGAGCGATCTTTGTTTTGGGACCAGTATATCTTGCCATTTTAAATGTATTTGTTGAGGGTGATTAGAAATTAAGGTCAATCCTTTGCTAATCGTTCTCCCTCGAGATATTAATTATAATTTATTATTAAACGCGACGTCTCTTAGGAGGACGACACCCGTTGTGCGGCATTGGAGTGATATCAATAATCTCAGTCACTTCAATTCCACTGTTGTGTACAGCACGTATAGCAGACTCACGTCCGTTACCTGGGCCTTTAACATACACTTTTACTTTACGAAGGCCAGCCTCGTGAGCAACCTTAGAACAATCTTCTGCAGCAGTTTGAGCAGCATACGGAGTATTCTTTTTAGAACCTCTGAAACCCATTTTACCGGCAGATGACCAAGAGATAACATCTCCTTTCTTGTTTGTTAACGAAACTATGATGTTATTAAAAGAAGCAGTAATATGAGCTTCCCCAACTGATTCTATAACAACCTTACGTTTTTTTGCAGTTTGCTTTGCCATTATGCCTTATTATTTAGTTGCTTTCTTCTTGTTTGCAACTGTTTTACGCTTTCCTTTTCTAGTACGAGAATTATTCTTTGTACGTTGTCCTCTTAAAGGAAGACCCACACGATGACGAATACCACGGTAACAACCGATGTCCATCAAACGTTTAATGTTCAAAGAAACTTCTGAACGAAGTTCTCCTTCTATTGTAAATGTACCAACAGCATCACGTATGCGACCTATTTCGTCGTCATCCCAATCAGATACCTTTTTATCTTCTGATACATTAGCAGCTGCAAGAATTTCTTCTGCTCTACTTTTTCCGATTCCAAAGATGTACGTTAATGCAATTACACCTCTCTTTTGTTTTGGGATATCTATCCCTGCAATTCTAGCCATAACTATTAACCTTGTCTTTGTTTAAACCTAGGATTCTTTTTGTTGATTACGTATAATCTTCCTTTGCGACGAACGATCTTGCAATCGGCGCTTCTTTTTTTAATGGATGCTCTTACTTTCATATCCAGCTTTTTTCCGCTTAATAGCGGTAAGTTATACGAGCCTTTGATAAATCGTAAGGACTCATTTCTAATTTTACTTTATCCCCAGGTAATAATTTGATATAGTGCATACGCATTTTACCTGAGATATGCGCTGTCACAACGTGACCGTTTTCTAACTCTACTCTAAACATTGCATTAGACAATGCTTCGATTATAGATCCATCTTGTTCTATTGCTGCTTGCTTTGCCATTATGCTACTGCTTTTCTGTTTTTACCTGATTTCATAAGACCATCGTAGTGCTTATTCAAAAGATAAGAATTTACTTGTTGCATAGTATCTATAGCTACACCAACCATAATTAATAGTGATGTACCTCCATAAAACAATGCCCATCCTTGTTGCATACCTAATACATTAACTGCTACTGCAGGAAATATAGCGATAAGAGCAAGAAACACAGAACCCGGAAGAGTAATCTGCGACATTATTCTATCTAAATATTCAGCAGTTTCAGATCCTGGACGTATGCCAGCTATAAAGCCACCACTACGTTTTAAATCATCAGCCATTTTATTAGTAGGCACCGTGATTGCTGTATAGAAATATGTAAAAACAATAATCAATAATGCAAACACAAGGTTGTACCAAAAACCAAAAATATTATTCCCGAAGTTGGTTTGTAACCAAGTTCCAGCAGTGGTATCTGCCAAGAAACTTGCACCACCTATCAACCCAGGAACAAACATAATTGCCTGCGCAAAGATAATAGGCATTACCCCAGAAGCGTTAAGTTTTAGTGGTAAAAATTGTCTACTACCAAAAACATTTTTTTCATAGGCTCCAGTCGCTGTTCTTCTTGCATATGAAACCGGCACTTGACGTACTGCCATAACAAGTAAAATACACAACAAGATTATCACAAACCAAATCACTAACTCTATGAGTATCATGATTAAACCACCGTTTGACTCAGTAACACGAGCTACCCATTCTTGTACAAATGATATAGGCATTGTTGCAATAATACCCACCATAATTAAAAGTGAAATACCATTACCGATACCTTTATCTGTAATCTTTTCACCTAACCACATAGCAAAAACACAACCTGTAACTAAAATAAATACAGATGATATATAGAATGTAGGTGTTAAACCCATTACAAAAGCACTAGAAGGAACTCCTAATGCAGGTAACGCAGCGAGATATCCTGGCGCCTGTAATAAACAGATTGCAATAGTTAACCATCTAGTTATTTGGTTGATTTTTCGTCGTCCACTTTCACCCTCCTTTTGTAGCTTCTGCAGATAAGGTATTGCTATTCCCATCAACTGCACTACAATAGAAGCAGATATATACGGCATAATCCCCAACGCAAAAACTGATGCATTAGAAAATGCACCACCTGTAAATGCAGCTAGAAGACCTAACAAACCTTGGTCCGTACTATCCTGAAGACCCCCAAGTTGTGAAGCATCTATACCAGGAAGTACTACTTGAGCACCAAAACGATATACGAGGAGAAGTGTGAGCGTAAGGAGTATTCTATTCCTTAGCTCATCAATCTTCCAGATATTCTTTATTGTATCTATAAATTTCATCCTCTTATATCGATTATAACGTTACAGCTTCACCGCCAGCAGCTTCAACAGCAGCCTTTGCAGTTGCAGTAAATTTATGTGCAGATACTTTAATTTTCGCTTTAAGCTCTCCTCTACCTAATATTTTCACTAGATCGTTTTTACCAACTAATCCAGCTTCCATAAGAGATTCTATGGATACTTCTTCTGTCAGGCGTCCAGCATCAACATACTCTTGTAGCGTATCAAGGTTTACACCCGCATACTCTTTTCTGTTGATATTTGTAAATCCAAATTTAGGAACACGACGTTGAAGTGGCATTTGCCCTCCTTCAAAACCAATTTTCTTACTGTATCCTGAACGAGACTTCTGTCCTTTGTGTCCACGACCAGCCGTACCACCTTGACCAGTTGCCTGACCACGACCTTTACGGCTATCGTTTTTCTTAACAGCTCCTTTTGCAGGCCTTAAGTTATTTAACTCCATCTGTTATTTATATTAAGCTTCCTCTACAGAAACTAAGTGACTAACTTTACTTACCATACCAAGGATGTTAGGTGTATTATCATGCACCTTTACCTGGCCTATTTTTCTCAATCCAAGAGATTCTAAGATTCTCTTTTGGTTTTGAGTGCGGTTTATTGCACTCTTAACCTTTGTTACTTTGATTTTTGCCATTGTCCTTGATTTATCCTTTAAACACTTTATCTAGTGTGATACCACGTTGCTTTGCAACAGTTTCAGCACTTCTTAACTTAAGTAAAGCATCAAAAGTTGCCTTTACTACGTTATGTGGGTTTGAAGATCCTTGATTCTTTGATAGTACATCATGTATACCAACTGACTCAAGTACTGCACGTATTGCACCACCCGCGATAACTCCAGTACCCGCTGCTGCAGGTAATAAAAGTACACGAGCTCCTCCAAATTTACCTTTCTGTTCGTGAGGTATAGTTGCTTTATTTAATGGAATACGAACTAAGTTTTTCTTAGCATCTTCCATAGCCTTTGCAATTGCAGAAGCTACTTCTTTAGACTTTCCTAAACCGTGACCTACTACTCCATTCTCATCACCTACTACAACAATAGCAGAAAATCCAAAAGCTCTACCTCCTTTAGTTACCTTAGTAACACGCTGTACACCAACTAAACGATCTTTAAGATCTAACCCAGATGGTTTTACTAACTCTACGTTTTTATAATCTTGATACATACTTCTTAGAATTTAAGACCGCCTTCTCTTGCGCCCTCTGCTAGTTGTTTAATTCTTCCGTGATATAAGTAACCACCTCTGTCAAATACTACAGCCTCTACTCCAGATTTTGTAGCTTTTTCAGCGATTGCCTTACCTACAAGCTTTGCAGTTTCAGTCTTACTTGATTTTGCAGCTGCGATATCTTTATCACGTGACGATGCTGCCATAATAGTTTTCCCCGTAAGGTCATCTACTAACTGAGCATAAATCTCTTTATTACTTCTAAACACACAGAGTCTTGGTCTCTCCGCAGATCCAGAAATAGTCTTACGAATTCTAAGATGAATTCTATTTCTTTTTTCACTTTTTGATAATGCCATTTCTCTATGTATTATGCAGATTTACCTGCTTTTCTTCTAATTATCTCTCCTACAAACTTGATACCTTTACCTTTATAAGGCTCTGGTCTACGAAAACCGCGTATTTTTGCAGCTACTTGCCCTACAAGTTGTTTATCATGTGAAGTAAGTTTAATAATAGGATTTTTTCCTTTATCAGAAACTGTTTCCACTTTTACTTCTGGAGCGATATCCAAAACTATATTGTGAGAAAATCCTACGGCAAGATCAAGCTTATTACCTTGGTTACTTGCTCTATAACCTACACCTACAAGTTCTAATTTCTTTTCAAAACCTTTAGATACACCTTCAATCATGTTTGCAATCAAAGACCTGTATAGTCCGTGCTTTGCACGAACATCCTTCTTATCTGAGTCACGCTCAAGAGTAATAGTTCCGTCTTCGATTTTAATATCTATACCAGAGTACTCTTGCGTAAGCTCGCCTAATTTTCCTTTTACCGTTACAATACCGTCTGCTACGTTTACCGTAACACCATCTGGAACTGTAATTGGGCTTCTACCTATTCTTGACATCTTGTTGTCTTTTTATCTGATTAGTAAACGTAACAAAGTACCTCTCCTCCAACATTGTGTTGAGCCGCTTGCTTACCTGTCATAACTCCTTTAGAAGTTGAAACAATAGCAATTCCCAGTCCATTCAATATACGAGGTATCTCTGTTGATGAAGAATATTTACGTAAACCAGGCTTACTTATTCTTTGTATATCCTTAATAACAGCTTCTTTAGTAATACGATCATACTTCAAGGCAATCTTGATAGTATCCTGCGCCTTACCTTCTTCAAACTTGTAGCTAAGAATGTACCCTTGGTCAAATAAGATTTTAGTCATCGCCTTCTTAAGGTTTGATGCTGGAATCTCGACCACTCTGTGATTTGCTGCCGATGCGTTACGCACACGTGTCAGGAAATCTGCAATAGTATCTGTATTCATTTAATTATAGTTACGGTAGTGGTTTTCTCTAGTCTCGCTTTCGCGAAAGCATAAAAAGAACCTTCTACCAATTTATACTCTTTGTATTACCAGCTCGCTTTCTTAACTCCTGGTATTAATCCTTGGTTTGCCATTTGACGGAACATCACACGTGATAATCCGAACTGACGCATATAACCCTTAGGACGACCTGTAAGTTTGCAACGATTGTGCTGACGTATAGGTGAAGCGTTCTTAGGTAACTTTTGCAATCCTTCGTAATCTCCAGCTTCTTTTAAAGCCTTACGTTTCTCAGCATATTTTGCAACTGTTTTAGCACGCTTTACCTCACGGGCTTTCATTGATTCTTTAGCCATATCTTAATTCTTTTTAAAAGGTAAACCTAGTTCTGCAAGTAATGATTTTGCCTCCTTATCAGTTTGAGCAGAAGTTTGAAAAGTGATGTTCATACCATCTATTTTCTTGATTCTATCAATATTGATTTCAGGAAAGATAATCTGCTCTGTAACTCCCATACTGTAGTTACCACGACCATCAAAACCAGTAGCATTGATTCCGTTAAAGTCACGTACACGTGGTAGTGCAGAAGTAACAAGTCTATCTAAAAACTCATACATACGTTCTCCACGTAAAGTAACTTTGGCACCAATAGGCATTCCTTTACGTAATTTAAATGTCGCAACATCCTTCTTAGACATTGTCGAGATAGCTCTCTGTCCTGTGATAAGCGTAAGCTCCTCAACAGCATTTTCTACAAGCTTCTTATCTGCAACCGCAGCTCCAACACCACGAGATACTACAATCTTATTAAGACGAGGTACCTGCATAATATTTTTGTAACCAAACTCTTCTTGAAGGGCTGGCGTTACGCGGTCTTTAAACTCTTGTTTTAGTCTTGGTACGTATCCCATCACTATAATATTTCGTTGTTAGACTTTGCAAAGCGTACCTTCTTATCTCCTTCCATACGGTAACCTACTCTCGTAGTCTTACCATCCTTATCCATCAAAGATAAGTTAGAAATTTGAAGTGGCGCTTCTTTTTCTTTAATTCCACCTTGAGGATTTGCGGCGCTTGGCTTTTCGTGCTTCTTCACCATGTTAACACCCTCAACGATTGCTTTGTTCTTCTCGATAAATACTTTTACGACTTTACCTTCAGACCCTTTATGATCTCCAGCAATAACCTTAACTGTATCTCCCGTTTTTATTTTAAGCTTTGTCATCTTATTGTCTGTATTAAAGCACCTCTGGTGCTAATGATACAATCTTCATAAACTGTTTGTCACGAAGCTCTCTTGCTACTGGTCCAAATACACGAGTACCGCGCATCTCACCTTGAGCATTTAAAAGAACACAAGCATTATCATCAAAACGGATATATGATCCATCTGGACGACGTACTTCTTTCTTAGTACGTACAACTACTGCTGTAGATACGGCACCTTTTTTAATTTGACCGTTAGGTGTAGCATCTTTTACAGACACTACAATCTTATCTCCTACAGAAGCATATCTTCTCTTAGTACCTCCTAATACACGGATAGTCAAAACTTCTTTTGCTCCGGTATTATCTGCTACTTTTAATCTTGATTCTTGCTGTAACATTACTTCGCTCTTTCAATGATTTCTACTAGTCTCCAAGTCTTTGATTTACTCATAGGACGTGTTTCCATGATCCTAACTGTATCTCCTTCGTTGCAGTCGTTTGTTTCGTCGTGTGCTACATACTTCTTCGTCTTTAAAACGAATTTACCATACATAGGGTGCTTTACTTTTTTAACTTCGGCAACAACGATAGACTTTTGCATCTTGTTACTAGTTACTACACCGACACGCTCTTTTCTTAAATTTCTTTTTTCCATCTTAAGCAGCGTTATTGTTCTCTTTTAGTTAATTCAGTTGCAATTCTAGCGACTGTACGTCTCATAGAACGCAGTTGAATAGGATTGTCAAGTGGAGAGATAGCGTGCGCCATCTTAAGATCCATGTAAGATCTTTTTGCTTTTCCAAGCTCTTCTTGCAATTCTGCTACAGATAATCCTTTTACCTCTGATTGTTTCATAGTACTATAATTTATTCAGCTGAAAAATCTCTAGCTACGACATACTTAGTTCTTACTGGAAGTTTTTGAGCTGCAAGACGTAACGCCTCTTTTGCTACTGGTTCTGGAACCCCTCCTAATTCGAACATAATGCGTCCTGGTTTTACAACTGCTGCCCAATATTCTACAGCACCTTTACCTTTACCCATACGTACCTCTAAAGGCTTCTTAGTAATAGGCTTATCTGGGAAGATCTTAATCCAAAGAGTTCCCTCTCTTTTCATGTAACGTGTTGCTGCTATACGAGCTGCTTCTATTTGTCTCGCAGTTACAAAAGATGAATCGAGTGATTTTATACCGAACTGACCGT
This sequence comes from Dokdonia sp. 4H-3-7-5, assembly GCF_000212355.1. NCBI lineage: Bacteria > Pseudomonadati > Bacteroidota > Flavobacteriia > Flavobacteriales > Flavobacteriaceae > Dokdonia > Dokdonia sp. 4H-3-7-5. Next base: position 2,091,649 of record NC_015496.1, on the reverse strand, counting down.
TAGAAAGCAAATGCCCTCTATTAGCTAGTCCTTTCATACGACCCTTCTGCTGCTTGCGGAATTTTGTTTTTCTAGGCTGTAACATTTTTTACTGTCTTTTTAAAAATTACTTTCTACGACGTGGCCCACGGTTGTCCTTACGACCTCCACCACCTTTTCCAGACTTGCTATTCTGCAGCCCTACTAAAGGAGAAAGTTCTCTCTTGCCATATACTTCACCTTTCATAATCCATACTTTAATACCCAATCTACCATAAGTAGTGTGAGCTTCAACTAAAGCATAATCTATGTCGGCTCTAAAAGTAGATAAAGGAATACGTCCATCTTTATACGACTCCGAACGTGCCATTTCAGCACCATTCAAACGTCCAGAAATTTGGATTTTAATACCCTCTGCATTCATACGCATCGCTGCTGCGATTGCCATTTTTATTGCACGACGGAAAGAAATTCTTCCTTCAATCTGACGAGCAACACTTTGACCTACCAGAAATGCATCAAGCTCTGGACGTTTAATCTCGTGGATATTAATTTGTACTTCTTTACCTGTGAGTTTCTTAAGCTCTTCTTTCAACTTGTCTACTTCCTGACCACCTTTCCCGATAATAATACCAGGTCTTGCAGTAGTAATAGTAACGGTTACAAGTTTAAGCGTACGCTCAATTATAACTCTAGACACACTAGCTTTGCTTAAACGAGCGTGAATATAACGTCTAATCTTATCGTCTTCGGCAAGTTTATCACCGTAGTCATTACCTCCGTACCAGTTAGATTCCCATCCTCTGATTATTCCAAGGCGATTTCCGATTGGATTTGTCTTCTGTCCCATCTAATTAATTGCTTTGTGTGTTATCTTTTGCTCCAAGAATCACTGTTACGTGATTAGAACGTTTTCTAATTCTGTGCGCGCGACCTTGTGGTGCTGGACGTAGTCTTTTCAACATTGTTCCAGAATCAACTTTGATCTCTTTAATAAAAAGATTAGCATCTTCGATACTAGCATCTTCATTCTTAGCTTCCCAGTTTGCAACTGCAGAAAGAACAAGTTTCTCAACTTTACGTGACGCTTCTTTATTACTAAATTTCAACAACTGAAGTGCTCTCTCCACTTGCGTACCTCGTACCATATCTGCTACAAGACGCATTTTACGCGGAGAGGTAGGGCAGTTATTCAATTTCGCGAAAGCGATAGACTTATTAGCCTCTTTGCGACGATTAGCCGCTTCTTTTTTACGAACTCCCATCTCCTGTTATCTTTTACCTTTATTTTTCTTATCAGCTCCGTGCCCTCTGTAAGAGCGCGTAGGTGAAAATTCTCCTAGCTTATGCCCTACCATGTTCTCAGTAACATATACTGGTACAAACTGGCGACCATTATGTACTGCAATAGTTTGCCCCACAAAATCTGGAGTAATCATAGAAGCTCTAGACCAAGTCTTGATGACAGTCTTTTTATCGCCTTCCACGTTTGCAGCAACTTTCTTTTCTAACTTATAGTGAACGTAAGGTCCTTTTTTTAATGAACGTGCCATATCTTATTATTTCTTTCTACGTTCTACAATATACTTATTACTCGACTTCGTCTTAGAACGCGTTCTGTAACCTTTAGCAGGTACACCATTACGGTTTCTAGGGTGACCTCCAGAAGATTTACCTTCTCCACCTCCCATTGGGTGATCGACAGGGTTCATAACTACTGGACGTACACGTGGACGACGACCTAACCAACGACTTCTACCAGCTTTACCAGATACAAGTAACTGGTGATCACTATTAGATACAGCACCTATTGTTGCCATACACGTTGATAAGATTAATCTTGTCTCTCCAGAAGGAAGTTTTACCGTAGCAAACTTACCATCACGAGCCATTAACTGAGCAAATGAACCAGCCGAACGCGCCATAACAGCACCTTGACCTGGACGTAACTCAATACAAGATATTATAGTTCCCAAAGGAATCGCCGAAAGCGGCATAGCATTACCAATCTCAGGAGCTACGCTTGCACCAGAAACTAAGTTCTGACCAACTTGCAAACCATTCTGAGCGATAATATAACGCTTCTCACCATCTTGATAATCAAGAAGAGCAATAAACGCCGTTCTATTTGGATCATATTGGATTGACGCAACAGTTGCAGGAACTCCTTCTTTGTTACGTTTAAAATCGATAATACGGTAACGTTTTTTGTGACCTCCACCAACTTGGCGTATGGTCATCTTACCCGTATTATTTCTACCTCCTGAGCGTTTTTTCGGAGCCAATAGGCTTTTTTCCGGCTTATCAGTCGTAATCTGGTCGAAACCATTTACAACTCTAAATCGCTGCCCTGGAGTGATAGGTTTTAATTTTCTTACTGACATTTTGTTGTCTTAAATGTTGTTATAAAAATCTATTGTATCACCTTCCGCCAGCTGTACAATTGCTTTTTTAATAGCATTTGTTTTACCAGTAAGAACACCAGACTTCGTATGACGAGACTTGCGATCCGGGCGGACATTCATTGTGCGAACTTTTTCAACTGAAACACCATAAGCAGCTTCTACCGCTTTCTTAATTTCAACCTTATTTGTTCTCATACTCACTTCAAAAGTAAAACGATTCATTTCCTCGCTATCTTTTGTTGCTTTTTCTGTAATAACAGGCTTTATTAAAATACTCATCGTGTCTTATTTTGCTAAATTTGCTTCAACACCTTCTAAAGACCCCTCTAAGAACACAACGTTGTTTGCATTCATTATTCCGTAAGTGCTTAATTCTGAGCTTTTTACGACTTTAGCGGTCTTTAAATTGCGCGACGACAAATATACGTTATTATTTGACTCTCCCAACACTATAAGTGACTTTTTATTCTCTAACCCTAAGGCTTTCAAAACATTCACAAAATCTTTCGTTTTTGGAGCGTCTAGATTAAAATCTTCTATTACAGTGATTGCGTTATCGTTAGCCTTAATTGTAAGTGCCGAACGACGTGCAAGTCTCTTCAATCCTTTGTTTAATTTGAAAGAGTAATTTCTAGGTCTTGGTCCGAACATACGTCCTCCCCCTCTAAAAACACCAGACTTGATACTACCCGCACGGGCTGTACCAGTTCCTTTTTGTTTCTTGATCTTACGAGTAGAACCCGCAATCTCTGCTCTTTCTTTAGACTTGTGCGTTCCTTGACGTTGGTTTGCAAGAAATTGCTTAACATCTAAATACACAGCATGCTTGTTTGGTTCAATTCCAAAAACAGCATCAGAAAGGTCTGCCTTTCTCCCTGTTTCTTTTCCTTTGATATCTACAACTGCTATCTTCATTACTTCTGAATGATTACATAAGCATTTTTGTGACCAGGAACACATCCCTTCACTACAAGTAGATTCTTTTCAGCAACTACTTTCAATACTTTAAGATTTTGAACTTTTATTTTGTCACCACCCATACGACCTGCCATACGCATTCCTTTGAATACACGTGCAGGGTAAGATGCTGCCCCAATTGAACCTGGCGCTCTAAGACGGTTATGTTGACCGTGAGTAGCTTGTCCAACACCACGGAAACCGTGACGCTTTACAACTCCTTGAAAACCTTTACCTTTTGAAGTTCCCGATACATCGACAAATTCTCCTTCAGCAAAATGATCTACAGTAATTGCATCTCCTAATTTAAACTCTCCTTCAAATCCTTGAAATTCGACAACTTTACGCTTAGCAACAGTTCCTGCTTTTTTGGCATGGCCAGCAGCAGCTTTGTTTGCCTTCTTAGCGTCATCGAAACCAAGTTGAAGGGCTTCATACCCGTCAGCTTCTTTGGTTCTGACTTGGGTGATAACGCAGGGACCTGCTTCGATAACGGTACATGGAATGTTTTTTCCATTCTCGTCAAAGATGCTAGTCATACCTACTTTCTTTCCGATTAACCCAGACATAATTATAAATATTTGTTATTAAAAATTCTATTCTAAATAAAACAAGGCCGAACACGTTCGACCTTGAATGTGTGTTTCCGTTTTTCCCTCGCACGCAGCTCAGGACAAATTAGTGTGGTAATTAATACGCTTTCGCGAAAGCGTAAAAACCTATCACACCTTAATTTCTACCTCTACTCCAGATGGTAACTCTAATTTCATCAAGGCATCAATAGTCTTTGATGAAGAAGAATAGATATCAAGCAAACGCTTGTAAGAGCTAAGCTCAAACTGCTCACGTGATTTCTTGTTTACGTGTGGAGAACGTAATACAGTAAAAATTTTCTTATGTGTTGGAAGAGGAATAGGCCCTGTTACTACAGCTCCTGTTGTCTTCACAGTTCTTACAATTTTCTCAGCACTTTTATCTACTAAGTTGTGATCGTAAGATTTTAGTTTAATTCTAATTTTTTGACTCATTTCCTTAGTAATTAATCGTTTGTACCTTTAGATGCTGCAATAACTTCTGCTGCAATATTTGCAGGAGTTTCCTCGTAGTGAGAAAATTCCATAGTAGAAGTTGCACGTCCAGATGATAGCGTACGTAAAGTTGTTACATAACCAAACATCTCAGAAAGTGGCACTGTTGCCTTGATAGTCTTTGCACCAGCACGGTCACCCATACTTGCCATTTGACCACGACGACGGTTCAAATCTCCTACAATATCACCCATGTTCTCTTCTGGTGTAATCACCTCAAGCTTCATGATAGGCTCCATAATAACAGCTTTGGCAGCTTTTGCAGAGTTTTTGAATCCAAGCTTAGCAGCAAGCTCAAAAGAAAGTTGATCAGAATCCACATCGTGGTAAGATCCATCTCTCAATGTTACTTTAATTGCATCTACTTCATAACCAGCAAGAGGTCCGTTTACCATTGCCATTTTGAATCCTTTCTCAATAGACGGAATAAATTCCTTAGGAACGTTACCACCCTTAATTACTGATTCAAATTGCAATCCTACAACACCTTCGTCTGCAGGCTCAATTGTAAATACGATGTCAGCAAATTTACCACGTCCACCAGATTGCTTTTTGTAAGTTTCTCTGTGTTCTGCAGCTCTTGTAATTGCTTCCTTATACTCAACTTGTGGTTGACCTTGGTTAACCTCTACTTTAAATTCTCTTCTTAAACGGTCTACAATTACATCTAAGTGAAGCTCACCCATTCCTGATATAATAGTTTGACCTGAAGCCTCGTCTGAACGCACTGTAAACGTAGGATCTTCTTCAGCAAGTTTTGCTAAGCCCATTCCTAATTTATCTACATCTGCCTTAGTCTTAGGCTCAACCGCGATACCGATTACCGGATCTGGGAAGTCCATAGATTCTAAAACAATAGGGTGCTTCTCATCAGAAAGTGTATCTCCAGTCTTAATAGACTTAAAACCTACAGCTGCTCCAATATCTCCAGCTTCTATATAATCAATTGCATTTTGCTTGTTAGCGTGCATTTGATATATACGTGAGATACGTTCTTTTTTACCAGAACGATTGTTTAATACATAAGATCCAGCATCTAAACGGCCTGAGTACGCCCTAAAAAATGCAAGACGCCCTACAAAAGGATCTGTTGCAATTTTAAATGCAAGTGCAGCAAAAGGCTCCTTTACATCTGGCTTACGTAATTCTTCTTTTTCTGTATCTGGGTTTACACCTACGATACCTTCCTTATCCATAGGAGAAGGTAAGTAACGACAGACAGCATCAAGAAGGAATTGAACTCCTTTATTCTTAAATGCAGATCCACAGATCATAGGAATGATAGACATATCCATCACAGCAGCACGAAGCGCAGCGTGCACTTCATCTTCTGTAATTGAATCCTCATCTTCCATATATTTTTCTAGCAAGTTTTCATCATACGCAGCAACTTCTTCAATAAGTTTACCACGAAGCATTCTTGCTTCTTCTTTTAAGTTTTCTGGAATATCAACAACATCAAATGTTGCCCCCATTCCTTCTTCATGCCAAACAATAGCACGGTTCTTAACAAGATCGACAATTCCTTTAAAATCTTCTTCGTCACCTATGTTAAGAACGATAGGCACAGCATTTGAACCTAACATTTCCTTAACCTGAGTACAAACCTCTAAGAAGTTTGAACCTTGACGGTCCATTTTATTTACAAAACCGATACGTGGCACTTTGTAATTATCTGCAAGTCTCCAGTTAGTTTCTGATTGTGGCTCAACACCATCAACAGCACTAAACAAAAACACTAAACCATCAAGTACACGTAAAGAACGATTCACCTCTACAGTAAAATCAACGTGACCAGGAGTATCTATAATATTAAAGTGGTAGTCCTTAGTATCAGGAAGCGTTTGCGCGTTCTCCATTGGAAACTTCCAAGTACAAGTAGTAGCAGCAGAGGTAATTGTAATACCACGCTCCTGCTCTTGCTCCATCCAGTCCATTGTTGCAGCACCATCATGCACTTCACCAATCTTGTGACTTACACCTGTATAATAAAGGATACGCTCTGTAGTCGTAGTTTTTCCAGCATCAATGTGAGCTGCAATACCTATATTTCTAGTAAATTTTAAGTCTCTAGCCATTTCTTAGAATCTAAAGTGTGAGAATGCTTTGTTTGCTTCTGCCATCTTGTGTGTATCAACACGCTTCTTTACAGCAGCACCTTCCTCCTTTGCAGCAGCAAGAATTTCTGCTGCAAGTTTTGCAGCCATTGATTTCTCATTTCTCTTACGAGAAAAACTAATTAACCACTTCATAGCCGTCGAGATCTTACGATCTGGGCGGATTTGGTTTGGGATCTGATATGTTGCCCCTCCTACACGACGACTACGTACTTCTACGTGTGGCATCACATTAGATAAAGCATCTTTCCACAATTCAAGAGCAGTTTTCTCTTCGTTTGTGTTTTTTTCTTCTACGATATCAATTGCATCATAAAAAACTTTGAATGCAGTAGACTTCTTACCGCTCCACATCATCATGTTAACGAAACGAGTCACTAACTGATCGTTAAATTTCGGATCTGGAAGAATTGGTCTCTTCTTGGCCTGTTTTTTTCTCATTACTTCTTCTTAAAGTGTTGTTGATTTACTTCTTAGGGCGTTTTGCACCGTACTTAGATCTTGATTGCGTTCTTCCTGCAACACCAGCGGTGTCTAAGGCTCCACGTACAATGTGATATCTAACTCCTGGCAAATCTTTTACCCTTCCACCTCTTACCAATACTATCGAGTGCTCTTGTAAATTGTGTCCTTCACCACCGATGTATGCATTCACCTCTTTACCATTTGTTAAACGAACACGCGCAACTTTACGCATAGCCGAGTTTGGTTTTTTAGGTGTAGTCGTGTAAACACGAGTACATACGCCACGTCGTTGTGGGCACGATTCAAGGGCAGCAGATTTACTCTTCTTGGTAATCTTGGTTCTTCCTTTACGTACTAATTGTGAAATTGTTGGCATAATTTCTTTCTACCTAATTGTTAATTTTCTTAATCTACCCAAATTTAGGGTTTGCAAAAGTAAGAATAATTTACTAACCATCAAACCCCCTTTCATTAAAATTTAGAAAAAGTTCTGAATACCAAAAAACTAACATACTTTCGTAATTCTAAATTCGTTTAAAAACAACACTAAAGAAACTACTTGAAACTACTCTCTATACTTTTAATTATTTTCTTTGTCAGACAACATATGTCTGCACAGAAAAGTGACGTGAATATTCATTTAGAAATCAAAACTAGCATTCCATCAGAATCTGTCATTCTAAACAATACAAACTATAAGACTACATTTAAAGACAGACAGTCCGCACTTGATGAACTCGAAAACCTAAACGACCAACTTCGTAATTTGGGACACATAAACAGTAGATACACGTTAACCACCCAGAATGATAACTTATATAATGCGACATTCATTTTAGAAAAACCCTACCCTTTCATTACATTGAAGGTAAAAGATGAGGGCAAGTTATATAGCCATATAAAGCAAACTGGTTATGAAATTAAAAATGACAGCATATATATAGAGACCGCTTTCGCGAAAGCGTATTTAAAAGAGTTGAGCTCCATAGCCTCAAGCAGCGGAAACCCTTTTGCAACTTTCCAAATATCAAACATCTCAAAAACAAAGGACCATAATCTTAAAGGAGTACTTAACTATAGCTTTAAAGAAACTAGACGCATTGACAAAATCAGAATTAACGGTTACCGTAATATTTCTAAAAGCTTTTTAAGACATAATATAAAACTAAAAGAAGGGGCTATATTCAATAGTGAAAAAATCAACAAACAAAGCAACGCTATATCTTTACTTCCATTTGTTAACCAAACAAAACCACCAGAAGCTCTGTTCAATATCGACAGCACAACCGTCTACCTTTATTTAAAACGGGAAAATGCAAATAAATTTGATGGGTTTATAGGGTTTGCAAACGATGAAGCCAAATCACTCCGTTTTAATGGGTATCTGGACCTACTATTAATCAACAACTTCAATTATGGAGAAACTTTCACTCTAAATTATAAAGCAGATGGCCGGGATCAATCACAACTCTACATAAACGCCAACCTTCCCTATCTATTTAAAACACCCATAGGAATAGGGGCATCTCTCAATCTTTTTAGAAAAGACAGTACGTTTTCTACAACTCAACAAAACTTAGATTTAGTTTACCAACTCAACCAGAAAAATACACTAACTATAGGATACGAATCTGAACAATCCGAAAACTTAGATGACGACACTATAACTTCATTAGCAAGCCCAAAAGATTATGCGTCAAACAAAATTTCTTCATCGTTCGCACATCAAGAACTATCGTCAGATTTATTTTTTCCTATAAAAAGACAACTATACGCCAAAGCTTCGTACGGAAATAGAAAAACTACTAGAAACTCAAACACGCAAACTTCTTTAACAGCTATTATAGAAAATACTTTCACTCTAAGCAACTCTCACTCCATATTTGCCAAAAACACCACACGATATTTAATCTCTAACAATTTCTTAACTAACGAGCTTTATCGTTTTGGAGGAATTTTAACACTAAGAGGATTTGAGGAAAATAGTCTACTGGCAAATTTTTATAACACTCTAAATACCGAGTACCGATATAAGCTCAACAAAAATATCTATGTCAACACCATAATTGACATAGGTTATCTAGAAAATAAATTAGCCGAATCAAAACAAAGACTGTACGGATTTGGCTTAGGTACTGGCATTCAGACGAAAGCAGGTTTGCTCAAATTGAATATTGCAAACGGCCTATTTGATAATCAACGACTTAAGTTTTCAGACACAAAACTTCATATTATATTGGAGATAAATTTTTAGAAAAACGATAAAACAATAGTTGACATTTATGCAATAGAACAGACTAATCAAAGCTTATTAGGTTAAAATTTAAGTGCTGATTTCATAAACCTACGTTAACGATAAGTTAAAGTTAATTTATCTTAATTCTTTTAACAAAAAAGGTTGTGATCTAAATAATCTTATTACAGATTTTTGCTAGAAATAAACAAATTTTTTTATGAAAACACTTTTACAAAAAGTACTTGTTCTTTGTACTATTTTAAGTGCCTCCGCCCTGTTTGCACAGGGTCGTATCATTACGGGTACGGTAACTGAGGCTAATGGACCACTTCCAGGTGCGACAGTGGTAATCAAAGGTACCTCTACAGGTACTCAAACGGATTTTGACGGAAACTTTTCTATTGAAGCAGCATCTAGTGATGTTCTTTCTTTTAGTTACGTTGGATTTAAAACTTTAGACATTCAAGTTGGTAATCAAAACTCGATCAACGCTACACTTGAAGCCGATAACTCTCTAGCGGAGGTTGTTATTACTGGTTACGGAAGTCGTTCAAGAGATTTATCTACAGCAGCTACAACAACAGTAAGTGCTGGATCAATTGAAGATTTTGTACCATCTACGAGTGTAGATAACATTCTTCAAGGTAAAGCTGCCGGAGTACAGGTAACCGCTGCAAATGGACGACCAGGTCAAACTGCATTTGTTCAGATTCGTGGTGTCGGTTCTATAAACGCCGCAACAACTCCTTTATATGTAATTGACGGAGCGCCAATTGAGGCTGATTTCGTGAATAACATTAACCCTAACGATATAGAAACGCTAACTATACTTAAGGATGCTGCGACGGTATCTAAATATGGTTCAAGAGGTGCTAACGGGGTTATCTTAATCACAACAAAAAGAGGTAGAAGCAAAGACGCTAAGTTTGTTTTTAGATCTTCTATTGGAACTAGTGAGAGAATTGCCGATCCATTTGATCTAATGAATGCTAGTCAAAAACTAGAGCTTGAAAGACAATATGCAGAACTTGGTGTACCTCAGGCTTTAGGACTTCCAGGAGCTACAGCAACACCAGAACAGTTAGCTACATTTATCGAAAATGACACGAATTGGGAAGATGCATTATTAAGAAAAGGTTATATTCAATCTAATTCCCTAGCTATATCTGGGGCTGATGAAAAAATCAACTATTTCTTATCGCTAGGTTACGACAAAAACACAGGTATCATTGATCGTATTGATGGTTTTGAAAGAATTTCTGCTCGTCTTAATACAACATATCAAGCTAGAGAATGGCTATCTGTAGGTACAAACATATCTGCATCTAGAAGCACAACAGATTTACCAAGGGATCGTAACAATGTTCAAAACCCTTTTAGATCAATGTATGACTACAACCCTTATGAAACTCTCTTCTTAAGAGATGGAAACAACGAGGTTGTAACAAATGCAGATGGTGAACCAGTCTTTAACCCTACAACCTCTGGTTTCCCTATTGCTCAAGCACTACAAACAGAGCCGGAAACTAACACAAACTTTTTACTTGTAGGTAATATCTTTGCCGATATAAAGTTTTCTGACAAATTCTCTAATAGATTTGCAGTAGGTACAACTACTAACAGAGGCCGTACTGTTGCTAGATCAATTGCTGGAGGAACACTAGATCCAATCGTTGGTGATGTAAATTTCCCTGGTACTCAAAGAGAATCTATGAATGTAGATTTTCAATATAACGTAAGTAATGTTTTTGGATACAAAGATACATTTGGAGAAAAGCATAATATTAGTGCCGATTTTCTTTTAGAATACAATGAAAGAATTTTCACTCGCACAAATGTTTCTGGTAGAGGATTTCCAACTCCAGACATTCCTTTCTTAGATGTAGCAGCAGATTTTACTACTGGTGGATCTACAGAAGTACGTAATAGTTTATTCTCACAAGGACTTTTCGTTGATTATGATTATGATGGTAAATATCTTGTTTCTGCTTCGGTAAGAAATGATGGATCATCTCGTTTTGGCCCTGAAAATCAAAATGCCATTTTCTACAGTGGAAGTGCAGCATGGAACATTGCTAGGGAAGATTTTATGGAAGGCAGTATTTTTAACGACCTAAAACTTAGAGCTTCTTATGGTAGTTCAGGTAACCAAAATATAGGCAATAATCAGTTTGTTAACCTTATTGGCTTTGGAACGTACAACGGAAACAGTTCTGCAGTACCAGGAGGCATTGCAAATCCAAATATTAAATGGGAACAACAATTCCTTGCAGATATTGGAGTTGAATTCGGTTTATTTAACAACCGTATAAGTGGTGTTGTAGATTACTATGTTAAAACATCTGAAGACTTATTATTAAACAGACCTATCTCAGGACTTGTAGGAGACGGAAACAATGGAATTTTATCTAATATTGGTAAAATTGAAAACTCAGGACTTGAACTTGCTTTAAATTTTGATGCCATTAAAACTGAAGACTGGAGAGTTTCTTTAGGAGGTAATGTTGCTTTCCTTGATAACGAAGTTAAAGAACTTGTAGATGGAGAAGACATCAACAATGGGAATACAATATTACGTGTAGGCGAGGAAATCAACACTTTCTTTTTAGTTGAGTATGCTGGAGTTAATCCTGCAAATGGTGAGCCGCTTTATCTTACTGCTGATGGAGATGTAACAAATCAATACAGTGCAGATTTTGCTAAGACATTAGAAGGTAAGTCACCACTTGCAAACATTGAAGGTGGATTTTATGGAAATATTCGTTACAAAGGTTTTGGTTTACGTGGTGATTTCGTATTCAAAGCTGGAAACTACATACAAAACTTCCAAAGATCTGCAGGTGTAAGCATCGCTAATATTGACGCTAACCAAAGAGTAGAGGCATTTAATTACTGGCAACAACCAGGAGATCAAAATGTTCTTCCAAACCCTCTATATCAAGCAACAGCTGATCAGACTTCTACAAGATTTTTAGAAAAAGGTGATTATGTGAGACTAAGAACGTTAACTCTTTCTTATGATATCCCTAGCCAACTTCTTGACAAAACAGGACTTTCTTCTGTAAGAATTTATGGAACTGGACAAAACTTACTAACGTTCACTGACTATGAAGGAGATCCAGAAATCGGTATTGGTTCTGCTGAAAATAGCGCACCTGGTAACGCTGGATTCGTTGCTGGACAGTTTTCTCTTTTTAGCTACCCACAAACTAAGTCACTTACATTTGGTGTTGACATCGGATTTTAAAATAAAATAAAATATGAAAACAATAAAAACGATACTTACAATTTTCATCATGACTCTAGGACTTACGTCTTGTGATGATGAATTAGATATCGCACCCTTTACTCAAGGAGATGCAGATACTTTTTACAATAGTGTAAATAATTTTGAGATTGCTCTTAATGGAATGTATAGTTCATTCTTTGGGTACTATTCAAATGGATCTGGAGTTCAAGGACTTCCAGACATTCTTTCGGATAACGCAATTATAGCTAGAACTGGAAGAGGATCAAATCAAGTTTATTCTGACTTCACTTACGGAGCAAATAATGGTGGTTACATCACAAACGTTTTCAACGGTGCATATACTACTATTCGTAGAGCAAACTTGATGATTACTCAAATTGAGAATATTGATGGAGAGGCTGAAAGAGATAATATTCTTGGACAAGCCCTAGCTGGTAGAGCTTTTGCTCACCTAGACCTTGTGCGTACTTATGGTAAAATACCTACTCAAAGTGCAGATGCAAATGCATCACTTGGTATTACTTACATAAAAGAACCTGTAGATGCTTTAAGTCAATTAGCCAGAGAAACAGTAGGAAGTAACTATGAAAATATAATTACAGACCTTACTGATGCACTAGCTCTTATTGATGACGAAAACCAAACTGGAGCATTCACTAAAAACTCTGTTCGCGGAATGTTAAGTCGTGTTTATTTATACACTGGGGCTTATCAAAATGTTATTGACATTGTTGATGACATCACAGCACCTTTGGCTACTAGAGCTGAACTTCCAGGTGTTTATTTAGATGAAAATGATGCAGGTCTTCTTGTAGAGTTTGCTGTGAACACAGGTTCTGAAAGTGGTTTTAATAACGTAGGTGTTATCTATAGCCAAACTATATCTGGATCTACAGTATCTGAATACGTTGTTGATTTTGGTCTTTTTAACGACCTTGACATAACAGATGTGCGTAGAAATATTATTACATTCACTGCCTCAAATGAAGGAAATACATACAACGGTATAAATAAATTTATTGGAGAAACTGGTCAAGTAAACGGTCGCGTTGATATTAAAGCATTGAGAGTAGCAGAAGCTATTTTAAACAAAGCTGAGGCTCAATTTGAATTAGGTTTTGAAGGTGATGCTCTTGAAACATTGGATGAACTAAGAGCTCAACGATTCTCGCCTTTCACAATTGGAACAGAGACTGGACAAGATCTTGAAGATGCTATCCAATTAAATAGAAGAATTGAACTTGCTTTTGAAGGTCACCGTTTTTACGATCTTAAGAGACGTGGTGAAGCTATTGAAAGAGGTACTTTTGGAGATTTATCTGATGGATCTGGTACTCCTCACACAACTCAAACTATCGAAGCTGGAAACTTTAGATTCCAGTTACCAATTCCTCAAGATGAGATCAATGTAAATCCAAATTACACTCAAAACGAGGGTTACTAATCTTAAAACATATTTATAATGAATAAATTAAAATATATCGCAGCTAGTTTACTAGTAGGATTTATGACTCTTACTTCATGTGAGGACGCAGAAATTCCTCAAGTGGACACAGAAAACGGTAGAGCAATAGCTGGCTTTAACGGAGCTATTTCTAATCCTAAAATAGTTTTTGACCCTTCTCAAAATTTTGAGAACACTATCACAGTTGGAGTTTCAACAGTATCAAATGTAGATAGAGCTGTAGTGCTTAGTCTTAATGAAGACGACACTACCCTTCCTTCATCTTTTTATGAGATAAGCACACTCAATCCTGTAATTGCTGCTGGTTCATTTACAACAGACATTACAATTACTACTATCGGTACTTCTGATTTACCAAGTACATCTGACATTATCGCTTTAGATCTTGTATCTGTAGAGGCGTCAGAGATACTTACTGAGAGCGAGGATCGTCTTAATATATCTCTTACTATTCAGTGTCCTTCGGTAGAAACTGATAATATCCCTGGTACTTATACTATAATCGAGGATGGTTTTGGAACTACTGTTGGCGATAATACATTTGAACTTATCGCTGGACCTGGTGCAAATGAATACACTATGGTTAACCCATTTGATCACCCAAATCCAAACGATGGAGGTGCACAAAGTTATAATGTGATTATAGAGATAGATCCAAGTTCAGGAGTTTCAAGAATTGCACGTCAAGACGCATGGCACTGTGATAACTTTGGCTGCGGATTTGGTCAAGGTAGAGTCGATGGAACAGGTATTGCACTTACTTGTATTAACCAAATTCAATTCTCAGGTCTTCGACATACTGTTGATGCAGGAAGTTTTGGATCATTTGCTTTTATCATTGAAAAACAATAATTTGATTTAATAAAATCTAATTATCTTAAAAAGGCTATCTAAATATTTAGATAGCCTTTTTTTATTTTTTGGAAATCGCTTTCGCGAAAGCGAAACATTAATTAATTAGTTCTAAGAACAACATATAATTTTCTACATACTTCCTTCTAACATCGTATATAAAGGTATTAAACATTTGAAATTCTAAATTCTCAAAACGACTTTCAACAAGTCGAAATTGAGCTATCAAAGTTCAAGAAAGTTTCAGATCGACTTGTTAAACAAATCTTATAATTAAATATTGACTTGTTAAATTTTAAGAAACATAAGTCTTCATTAAGAACTACTTAACACTTCAATATGTTAAACAAGATTTATAATTATTGCGTTTTTGTTAAGGCATTCCCAATTTCGTTAAAAGCGTATTAATTAGGTTTCTTTATGACTTTATTTGGAACGGCTAATTCAAATAATTTATAAAAATGAAAACAAAGTTTAGTGGAATTTTAACGCTATTACTAGCGTTTGTAGTGCAAGTTTCGTTTGCACAATTAACAGTGACTGGAACGGTGAAAGACGACACCGGCGTACCACTTCCAGGAGCAAATGTTCTTTTGAAAGGAACTAACACAGGTACACAAACAGATTTTGACGGTAATTACTCAATTGAAGCAGAACAAGGACAATCTCTTGTTTTTACTTATGTAGGTTTTACTGACCAAACTATATTGGTAGGTACTTCTTCTACTATTAATGTGACACTAGCTGCAGGAGATGCTCTTGATGAGGTTGTGATTACTGCCTTAGGTATTTCTAGAGAAAAGAAATCCTTAGGGTATTCTACTCAAGAAGTGTCTGGTGAGGAAATTGCTGAAACTAGAAATCCAAATGCACTTAACTCAATCTCGGGTAAAGTAGCGGGTGTACAAATTTCTAATGCTACGGGTAACCTTGGAGGCTCAACACGAGTAGTAATTCGTGGAGCATCATCTATTACAGGTGAAAACAGACCACTTATTGTAGTGGATGGTATCCCATTAGATAATAGTAATTATAACTCTTCAACTACCCAATCTGGTGGAGGTGGTAGAGATTATGGTGACGCTGGATTTGATATTAATCCGGATGATATTGCTACAATGAATGTACTAAAAGGTGGACCAGCTGCCGCTCTCTATGGATCTCGTGCTCTTAACGGTGTGATTCTTATAACAACGAAGTCAGGAAAAAAAGGAAGAGCAGAGGTAACAGTAAACTCTGGAATTACTTTTGAAACGGTAAACATCCTTCCTAAAATCCAAAAATTATACGGTGGTGGCGCTGGAGATGCTAGTACTATAGGTCAAGCCGGATTCAATCAAGCGACTATTAATGGTACTACGTATGACGTAGTAGATTATGGAACTGATGAATCTTGGGGACCTCGATTTGAAGGGCAACAAGTATTACACTGGGATGCGTTTGACCCTGAATTTGAAGA
This sequence comes from Dokdonia sp. 4H-3-7-5, assembly GCF_000212355.1. Taxonomy (NCBI): domain Bacteria; kingdom Pseudomonadati; phylum Bacteroidota; class Flavobacteriia; order Flavobacteriales; family Flavobacteriaceae; genus Dokdonia; species Dokdonia sp. 4H-3-7-5. The sequence goes on along the minus strand of NC_015496.1, from coordinate 2,075,376 downwards.
TGATTTTCTTCAAACTCGTGCATGGTCTGCTCCTAAAAACAATGTAGATTCATTCTGGAACACTGGAGTATCTTATAACAATGGAGTTTCATTCTCACAAGGAACAGATAAATCAACAATGCGTTTGAGTGCTAACAATACTAGAACTGATGGTATTGTTCCAAATTCTAACTTGAGAAAAAACTCTATTAATTTTAATGCCACTAGTCAGATATCTGATAAATTAAAAGTTGAAGCTATTGTGAACCTAACCGTTACAGAAGGATTCAACAGACCCGCTTCTGGTTATACTGGTGCGGGTGTTGTACAGCAGTTATATCAATTTGGACAGACTTCTCTTGACTACGGTCGCCTAAGAGATTACAAACTAGCTGACGGTTCTCAAAGACCTTGGAATAGAATTTCTGCTACAAACGGAAATCCAAGATATTCAGACAATCCATACTGGACATTATTTGAAAACACTGCAAATGACAAACGTACTCGCTGGTACGGAAATGTAGGAGCAACTTATAATATCACTGATGACTTATATGTTGTAGGGAAAGTATATGCAGACACGTATGATTTTAGAATCAATGAACGTGTAGCTGTTGGTTCTCAAGGTATTGCAAGTTATTCAGAATCTGATCGTGACTTTGAAGAAATTAATTATGAAACCAGAGTTCACTTCGACAAGAAATTTCTAGACAATAAAATAAGTCTCAACTCTTTTGCTGGTGTTAATAGAAGAGATGCAGAATTTCACAGACTTTCTGCTGCAACCTCTGGAGGTCTCGTTGTACCAGGACTTTACAACATAAGCAACTCTACAGATCCTGCACAAGTAACAGAATTTGATTCTAGAAAACGTGTAAATAGTGTCTTTGGATCTGTTTCTTTAGGGTATGATGATTTTGCATATTTGACGTTTACAGGTAGAAATGATTGGTCATCATCATTAGCAGAAGATAACCTATCATTCTTTTATCCAAGTATCAACGGTAGTTTTGTATTTTCTAAATTTATAGAAGCAGATTGGCTTTCTTTTGGTAAGATTCGTGGAGGTTATGCCGAGGTTGGTAGTGATTCAGATCCTTACACATTAGCAACAACATTTGGTGCATCAATCCCTTTCTTAGGAGATGTCCCTTTTAGCACTTCCAATACTAGCCAAAACCCAAATCTTGAACCAGAATTCAAAAACAGTTATGAGGTTGGTTTAGAAATGGCATTTCTACAAAATAGAATAAGTATAGATTTAACTTACTATAATGAAGAAACAACAAATCTAATTACCCCAGTTTCAACAACCGCCGCAACGGGGTATACTGCTACTCTAACAAATGGAGGTACATTACGAAATAGAGGTATAGAAGCATTATTAAATGCAACTATTATTGAAAAAGAAGATTTTTCTTGGGACACCACTTTTAACTTTTCTAAAAACAACAATGAACTGATAGAGCTATTGGATGGAATTGAATCTCTTCAAATTGCACGTTTCCCTTTTAACTCTGTTACATTAAACGCAGTTGTAGGCGAATCATATGGTATTATAAAAGGAACAAATTTCGTGTTTGATGCTCAAGGCAACAAAGTAGTAAACTCAAACGGTAGCTTTGCTGAAACTAGAGATCAAGAAAACTTAGGATCTATTTTACCAGACTTTAATTTAGGTATTAGAAATACTTTCCGTTACAAAAATCTCAGCTTAGGATTTCTAATTGATATACAAGAGGGAGGAAAGTACAGATCCCTTACAAATATTTGGGGTAACTACTCTGGAATTCTAGAACAAACAGCTACAGATAATAAACGTGAAGTGGGAACTGTTTTAGAAGGAGTAACAGGAACAGTAACCTATGATGAAAACGGGAATTATAGTGTTACAGACACCGCTGAAAATACACAAGTGATCTCTGCTCAACAAGAGGGTACTGATTACTTCTTTGGACCAGATGCAGCAAACGTTTTTGATGCAGATTATATTAAATTAAGAGAAGTATCTCTAAGCTATAGAGTACCTACTGATTGGATTAAAAATCTTGGAGTATCTGACGTCATGGTTTCAGCATTTGGTAGAAATTTAGGTGTTTGGGGATTAGACAATGATAATTTTGATCCAGAAGTGGCTACATCAGGTAGTGGTAACATTCAAGGTTCTGAAGGAGGATCTCTTCCATCAACAAAGAGCTACGGTTTTAACGTACAATTAAAATTTTAAAAAAATGAAAACTAAATTTTTTATAATTATGATGCTAGTCATCGCTGGTGCATTTACATCATGCTCCGATGACCTAGTTGAGCTAAATATCAATCCTAATCAACCAGAGGTGGTTCCTACTGCAAATATTTTTGCAAGTGCAACCAAATCTTTTACTGATTTCTCAAGAAGTGGATTTAATGAAGGTCGCCTTACGTTGCCTTGGATGCAGTACTGGGGACAAACAGCCTATGCTGATGAAGATAGATTTCTATACCGTGAAACAACTGCAGAATCAATTTACAACAATACGTATTTGACGATGACAGACTTCAAAGCTATTTTAGATTTAAATACTAATGAAGAAACGAGGGGTACTGCAGCAGCGTCTGGAAATAATGATAATCAAATTGCCGCTTCGCGTATCATGCTAGCTTACATGTTTTATGAATTAACAAATTTCTTTGGAGATGTGCCTTACTATTCATACGGTTCTGACAATGAAACGTTTCAAGCAGCACAATTAGAAGCTGGAAACTTCACCCCTGTTTTTGCAGCTCAAGAGGATATTTACACAGATATACTTAAAGAGCTTAGAGAATCTGCAGACATGATTAATGAAGGTGAAGTTGTATTTACCAATGGCGATAACATTTTCAATGGAGATGCAACAAAGTGGAAAAAATTTGCTAATTCACTTATTTTAAGAGTTGCTACAACTATCAAAGGTGTTGATGCGGGTTCATATCAGACTGCCTTTGATGCAGCAGTTGCTAGCGGAGTTATGACATCAAATGATGATAATGCTTCACAAGCCTATGATACTGCAGATGCAAACTCGTCTCCATTATGGGGAGCATTTCTTACAAGAACTGACTTTGCTGTAGCTGCTCCTTTTGTAGAACTACTTAAAGGTGAAAGAGGAAACTTTGATCAAGATCCAAGATTATTCCAAATGGCAGTGCCAATTTCTGTTGACATTGAAGATGTAAAGTCTGGAACTGCTGCAGTAACTATGGACTATGATGATTATTTAGGAGTACCGTATGCATTCAGAAATACTAACTTCTTAGATAGAACAACATATTCGTATCCAAGTAGTAATGTGATTAAGCCAGATTATCGCGAGATACTAATGGAATATGCCGAAGTTCAGTTCTTAATCTCTGAAAGAAACGGTTTCGCGCAAGCGAACTATGAGAACGGTGTAACAGCAAGTATGGAAAAGTGGGGAGTTCCTGCTGCAGATATAGCAACATTTGTGGGTAACCTACCTCCGGCAAATCAAGCAAATGTTTTAAATCAAAAATATATTGCATTATACATGCAAGCGCATCAAGCTTATACAGAATATAGAAGAACTGGTTTCCCTAACATTCTTGTTCAAGTAAACGAAACTGTTGACCTACCACAAGAACAGATTGATGGTTTAGCCCCTGAAAACAGAGTTGAAAGCTATATTTTTGAAGCTGGTCCAGTTGACCCTTCTGTATCTGACTTACCATTTAGATTGAGATATCCTCAAATATTACAAACTCTAAACGGTGCAAATAGAGATGCAGCTGCAGCAAACCTCTCAAATGGTGACTTAATAATAAGTAAACTATTTTGGGACGTTAACTAAACTTTTCTAATTAATATTTATAAAGGCCACTCACATCATGAGTGGCCTTTTTTTATTTGAGCTCATTAAAATGTGAACATTATCTTAAAAAGCGGATGACTTCTTAAAATTGTTAAATAAACAAGAATGACATATTAAATTTACAATTTCATTAACTATTTATGATTTACTCACAATCAATTGATTTTCAATTTATTAAATATCATTTATCTTATTATGCGTCTTAAAAACAACGCTCTAATATTAATTAAAACCTACATTCCGTTAAAGAAATATTAATTTTTATATATAAAATGTTATTTTAGCGATGGCTAATTCAAATAATTTATAAAAATGAAAACAAAGTTTAGTGGAATTTTAACGCTATTGCTAGCGTTTGTAGTGCAAGTTTCCCTTGCACAGACAACAGTTTCCGGAACTGTTACCGAAGAAAATGGTCCTTTGCCTGGTGCAAATGTCATCGTAAAGGGAACAGCTACTGGAACTCAAACCGATTTTGACGGTAATTACTCAATTCAAGCAAGTCCTACTGATGTTCTTATTTTCAGCTTCGTAGGATACACTACAAAAGAAGTTACTGTGGGTAATCAAACTACCATCAATGTAGGGCTCGCTTCAGATAATGCACTGGAGGAAGTTATTGTGACTGCCCAAGGTATTAAAAGAGAAAAGAAAGCTGTAGGTTATGCAGTAACTACGATTCAATCTGAAGCAATTGGATCTAGACCATCAACAGATGTCGCTCGTGTACTTCAAGGAAAAGCTCCTGGGGTTAATATTCAACAGACATCTGGACTAGCAGGGTCTGGTACCAATATTATTATACGTGGTTACTCTTCTATTAATGGAAGTAATCAGCCACTTTTTGTTGTTGATGGTATACCATTTAACACGGCTACTAATTCTGACCAAGGATTTAATTCAGGTGGGAACTCTGCATCATCACGTTTTTTGGATATTGATCCTAATAACATTGCCGAAATCTCAGTTCTTAAAGGATTAAGTGCAACGACGCTATACGGTCAGGCTGGACGTAATGGAGTAGTTCTTATCACGACTAAATCTGGATCTACATCAGGATCTCTACAAAAGAAGTTTGAAGTTTCTGTTGATCAATCATATTTTGTGACGGAGATTGCAAACCTTCCAGATTATCAAGACACATATGGTAATGGATTTTATCAAAGTTACTCTCAGGCCTTTAGTAACTGGGGTCCTAACTTTGACTCTAGAGGTACTAATGGAGTAGATGAAAACGGTAATGTACCTCACCCATATGACAGAGCTGCTTTAGCAGATGTTTTTCCTGAATTTCAGGGAGCTGACTATGCTTATCGTCCTTATGATAGTGTTGAACAATTCTTTACTACTGGTGGTGTAACTACAACTTCTATAGGTGTAAACTCTTCTTCAGACAAGGGATCTTACAATGTAAGTTTTGGACGTACTGACGAGGAAGGTTTTGTTAAAACAAGTACATACCAACGTATTAACTTCAGTGCTGGTGGTTCTACCAAGCTAGCAAATGGCTTAAATATTTCAAGTTCGTTCAACTTTACTAGAACTGATAGAACAACACCTCCTACAGCTGTTGCGACAGGAAGTAACCCTGCTGCAGGAACTGCCTCACTTTTTGCAAACGTACTTTACACACCAAGAAGTGTTGATTTAATAGGACTTCCTTTCCAGAATCCAGTAGATAATTCAAGTGTTTACTATAGAGCTGGAAATGATATTGACAATCCATTTTGGACGTTAAACAACATTCAAAATGATGAACGTGTAAATCGTTTCTTTACTAACATAACTGCCTCATACGATATCAGTGATTGGTTCAATGTAAGCTACCGTGTAGCATATGATACCTACTCACAAGAACAACAATATGGTGCTAATAAAGGAGGTGTACAGATTCAAGGTGGAGTTTTAACAACTTCTAGCAGGATTAATGAAACTTGGGATCATACGTTAAGCTTAAACTTTGACAAGGCAATTTCAGACAAGTTAAATATTGATGGTAACATTGGTCTTAACCCAAGAAGAGAAGTTACAAATCTTCAAGGAGTATCTAGTAATCAACAGTTTGTGTACGGGTTATTGACTCACAATAATTTTGAAGAATCAAATGGTTTTACAGGATTTGCAGAGCAAAACATTATTGGACTTTACGGGAATGTAACACTTGGATATGACAACTACGCATATTTAAACTTACAAGGAAGAAATGACTGGTTCTCTTCGCTACCTCAAGAAAATAGAGCCATTTTCTATCCATCTGCTAGTTTATCATTAATACCTACGTCAGCATTTGAGTCACTAAAAGGTAATGATGTATTAAATTACCTAAAATTAAGAGTTGGTTATGGTTCCTCTGCAGGATTCCCTAATCCATATGCGACGACTATAGGACTTGGAAGTGGTACAAATGTATTCCAAAATCAAGACGGTGGTGCAGTAAACGTTCTAACTGTATCTAACGTGTTAGGAAATCCAGACTTAAAACCTGAACTTATCCAAGAAATTGAGGCAGGAATTGAGGCTCGCTTGTTTAAAAACAGATTATCACTAGATGTATCAGTTTATGACAAAGTATCTAATGATCTAATTATACAAAACAGACTTCTTGATCCTGCTACAGGTTATACCGTTACCTCAGATAATATTGGGGAAATTACAAACAAGGGTATCGAAGTAGGGTTTGGCATTAAAGCAATTCGCGGAGAAGAAGAAGGAGATTTCAACTGGGATATCAATGGACAATGGTCTGTAAACGAAAACATTGTTGAAGATAACGGAGGTGAAGATGGAAGTATTACTGTATTTGCTGGGTTTACTAATTTAGGTAACGCTGCTATTTCAGGTCAAGCTTTTGGTGTAATTGTAGGTAGCTCAATTACGAGAGATGCCAACAACAATTTAGTAGTAGGAAGTGATGGTAACTATCTAGTTGATAATAATCTTTCAGTTATTGGAGATCCTAATGCAGATTGGAGATCTACAGTCATTAATGAATTCTCTTACAAGGGCTTTTCATTACAGGCACAACTTGAATATCAACATGGTGGAGATATGTATTCTACAACTGCTGCGGCTCTATTAGCTCGTGGATTAACAGAAGATACAAATTTTGACAGAACTCAAACGTACATTCTACCTGGTGTAACACAGGATGGTGCTCCGAATAATATCCAAATCGCCGCTACAGACGTAGGATTTGTGAATTCTGGATTCTTCATTGATGAACAAGCCATTTATGATGCGACCTCTATACGTTTAAGAGAAGTATCACTAGGATACTCATTTCCAGAAAAATTACTAGAACGCACTCCACTTGGAAGCTTGAGAGTTAACTTTATTGGGCAAAACTTATGGTTTAAAGCAATAAACTTTCCTGACGGTCTTAATTTTGATCCTGATGTATCAAGTACAGGTGTTGGAAATGGTCAAGGATTTGATTACTTAACTGGACCTACTTCTAAGAGATTTGGTTTTAGTCTTAATGCAACATTCTAATAAAAAGAAAATGAAAAAAATAATATATTCTATATTAGCACTATCAATGATATTTGCTACTAGCTCATGTGAAACCACAGAGTTAGACTTACTAGAGAGTCCTACTCAAGTAGGACAAGACCAACTTGACCCACAATTCCTCTTCAATAATATTCAATTGAATTTTAGAGGTTTTGCCTCTGCTACTGGAGGATATGGATCATTTGCCTCATCTGTAACTAGACAATTCTCAATGACTGGATCTAGTGTGTATGCAGGAGCTTATTCTCCAGGAACCTTTAATGGAATCTGGTCTAATGCTTATGCCGGATTACTTCAGGACATTAAAACACTTGAAAACTTCCCAGAAGCTGAGACTAACTTCTCATACCAACTAGGAGTTTCTAAGATTTTAAAAGCACAAGTACTTTTTACTTTAGTTGACTTTTTTGGGGACGTTCCATTAGAAGAAGCTCTACTTGGAGCTGAAAATCAAAGTCCAAGCTTTACTGATCAGGTATCAGTTTATTTAGCTGCCTTTGAAGAATTAAATCAGGGAAGAGTTCTATTAGCAAGTGGTACAGGAATTGAACCATTAGAAGATTTCTACTACGGCCTTGCAAATTCTTCTACTTCTAGAGCGAAATGGATTACCGCAGCAAACTCCTTAGAACTTCGTGCGCTTAACAATGCAAAAGCAGGTGCAAGTGATTTAGGAATTGACGTTACAGGAAGAATCACTGAACTTCTAAATGCTAATAATTTGATTGATGATGCTTCTGAAGATCTTCAATTTAACTATGGAGCAAATAGACTAAACCCAAATACTCGTCACCCTGGTTATAATGGCAACTATGAAAACGATGCCTCTGGGTATTTAGCTAATTACCTAATGTGGGAAATGACTCAGGAAAAAGGTTTTGATGATCCAAGATTATTTTATTACTTCTACCGTCAAGACACTAATGCCCAAAATGAAGATATCTTCACCTTAGGATGTTCTGTGCAAGCAGCTCCAGGACACTATTCTAGTGTAACTTCTATTTATGAAGATATAGATGTATCAGTACCATTTTGTACTGCTGTACCTGCAAGAGGATATTGGGGGCGTGATCATGGGGACGCAAGTGGTATTCCACCTGATAATACAAAAAGAACAGTTTGGGGACTTTACCCTGCCGGTGGAGCTTTTGACGTAGGCGACGCTGCTGGAATTCAAAATGAAGGTACAGACGGATTATTAGGAGCAGGAATTGAACCAATTCTTTTGAGTACTCACGTTGCATTTATAAAAGCTGAAATTGCTTTAGAATTAGGTATAGGAGATGCTCAAGCAAGCCTCGAGGACGCGATCAGATTTTCAATGGATAAAGTAACCTCTTTTGGATCTTTAAATCCTACTACAGTTGTAATTGCTGATGATTCGGACACTGCTGCAAACGAGGAAGTTCTTTTAGAAGAATTCTTAGCTACACAAGCGCAAATTGATAATTATGTGAACTTTGTAAATGACGCATATAATGCTGCACCTGGAAATGATGATAAATTAAATGTGATAATGAAAGAACAACACATTGCATCATTTGGAAATGGTCTTGAAGTTTATAACGCTTACCGCCGTACTGGATTCCCTAATAACATGCAACCATCTTTAAATCCAAATCCAGGAGATTTTTATAGAAGTGCATTTTATCCAGATACGAGTATAAACAATAATCCTAATGCGCAACAGGCTGATATTTCACGTCAAGTATTTTGGGACAAAAATCCAGCCGGATTTATTAACTAATTTCAAAACTATAAAAAATGAAAAATATTATTAAATCATTTCTCATTGCCTTTGTTGCAGTTGGTATTTTCAGCTGTGAGGATAATGAAAAATACCCATTACCCGCTACGGTTGATGGATCCTTCGTAACGATAGAATTTGACAATCTTATTCTAGATGTTACTGACCTAGATAACACTGCAATTACTGGTGTACTAAAAGCACCTGTTCCTAATGTAGCATCTTATGAATTACAAGTTGCTCGTTCTACAGGAGGAGTATTGTCAGATTATGTGACAGTATATACTACTGATACGTTCCCAGCTAACTTTTCAATTGATTTAGAAGATTTATCTGGAGCTTTAGGGCTTGAAGTTGCAGATTTTGGAGCTGGTGATCGTTTTGATTTTCAAGCAAAGAGTACTTCCACAGATGGAAGTGTAACAGATTTTTCTTTAATCAATCCTGATTTACAAGCAGAACCAGGACAGTTACAGTCATATCAATTTACATCATTCATTTCTTGTCCTTTCAATACAGAAGAAGCGTTAGGAACTTACACTTTTACAAATTGTGGTTTTGGTGCATGTGCTGGAAATCAATTTGAAGTGGTAGCTGGTCCTGATCCTAACACAGTGGTTTTAATCAATCCTTATGATTCTTCTCCACTTAATGCTGGCGATGATCCATTTGAAATTACGATAGTAGTGAACCCAGCAACAGGAATTGGAAGTATTGCTCAACAACGTGCTTTTTCTACATTAGAATACTGTTGTGGAGGGTTTGAGGATACCGAAATTCAGGCAGATTCTGGATTCTACTTTTCTTGTACTGGTACTATTCTATTTACTGCACGTACTATCGTTCCTCAAACAGGAACTGGTGCACTTTTCACATTTGGAAACCGTGCGTTTGAAGCTCAGAAAAACTAAAAAATAAAAATGATGAAACTTAATTATATTAAACATTTCGGAAAATTTGCTTTCGCTGCAGTGCTTGCATTTGGAGTAGTAAGTTGTGAAGATGATGAGCCTGTTTCTGCTGGAGAAGGTGATCCTCTTACAAAAAATATTGTATCAGTAGATGCTACGGTAACCGCTCTCCAGCCAAATGTTGGAGAAGGCAACCTAACACCATTTGCTGTAACAATTGGAAATTCATTTAGCTCTGATGCCACTGTTACGGTAAAAGTAACATTTGATAATGGCGATGTAAGTACTGGAACGGCACTTGTTCCTGCTGGCACTACTACAGGAACGGGATCTTTAACTATGCCATCTGACGATGGTTTTATTCCTGAAGGCTTGGTAGCTGAAAATGCGGGGACGCTATCAGCAACTGCAATCCTTTTAGATGAGTTAGTTGAGGGTACAACATATGTTGTGTCTCCAAACTCCACTGATATTGGAATTTTTTCAGATACTTTAGGAATTGCAGGAGGACTGAATAGCATTTTTGACTGGTCAAATCCACAAAATGCAGATCTTGATTTCTATGTTATAGATGAAGCATTCACTGCTATATTTGAAGATTCTGAAACAGGTTCTCGTTTTGAAAGTGATTTATTCCAAACTAACGGTAGAGAAGATGGCGTGTATGTTTTTTATACTGTAATATTTACTGCACCAGCTGATGAAGCCATTGATTATCAAGTGCTCTCCACATTACCTGATGGTTCTCTTAATGTTTTTGAAGGAACACTTCCTGCTGGAAGCCCTCAAGGCTCTTTTATTCCACTAGGATCATTTGAGAAAGTAACAGACGAAGTAAGTGGAACAATTTCATACACAAACTTTACGGCTCTATAGTTTAAAGTCGTAGTTTATGCAATTAAGGGAGACCCATTACGGTCTCCCTTTTTTATTATCATTAGCACACATTTAATTATTCTATAATAGCTCACCTTTTAACTATCTTTGCGCTATGCAAAAAGACCTACAAATCTTTGGTACTCGTGCCATAATTGAAGCTATACAAGCTGGTAAAGAAATAGATAAAGTATTCCTTCAAAAAGGACTTCATAATCCTTTATTGAGTGAACTCAATACGCTCATCAAAAAAAAAGGTGTACAGACTTCTCATGTGCCTATTGAGAAACTTAACAAACTTACGCAACAAAACCACCAAGGAGCCATTGCCGTAGTAAGTGCAATCTCATTTTATGATTTTGAAGAACTTGTAAACGCTGTTGTAGAAACTGAAGCTGCTCCCCTATTTATATTATTGGATCAATTATCTGATGTGAGAAATTTTGGTGCCATCATACGTACTGCAGAGTGCACAGGTGTACATGGTATTATTATTCCTAAAAAAGGTGGTGCGCCAGTAAATGGTGTGGCTATAAAAACTTCGGCAGGTGCTGCCTTTAATATTCCTATTGCAAAGGTAGATCACATCAAAGATGCTATTTATTACCTACAAGGATCTGGTGTCCAAGTAGTGGCCGCAACCGAAAAAACAGAGACTACTTTATTTGAAACAGACTTTACATCCCCTACCGCTATAGTAATGGGTCGTGAAGACAGTGGTGTGTCTCCTGGAGTTCTTAAGATTGTAGATAAACAAGCAAAACTCCCTCTTAAGGGCTCTATTGCTTCATTAAATGTTTCGGTAGCTTGTGGTGCTTTCCTTTATGAAATAGTAAGACAACGCTCATAAATCACCTTTCTCAGGTGCTTTATGATCTTTATACTCATAACGAATCGTAATAGTTTCCGTTTCCTCATCATGGTCAATTTCTGGAGGTAACTCGAAAAAATTTCCATTTTCATCAAACTGCTGCATGAATGGATCTTCATCTGAAACATAATCGGGTTTTTCCCAATTGTATGTGAGTGGTTTTGGTACGCTTTCGCGAAAGCATAACGCAATCAATCCTCCAGCTATAAATCCAGATAAATGTCCTTCCCAAGATATAGTCTCACTAGTGGGTAATGTACCCCATATGAGGCTACCGTATAGAAAGACAACTATTAAGGAAAGTGCAATAAGTCGAAAGTGCTTTGCTAGAATGCCTTTAAAGAAAAGAAAAGAAACCAAGGCATAAATAAGCCCGCTCATTCCGATATGGTATGAGTCCCGACCTATTAGCCAAGTACCTGTGCCGCTCAATATGACAAGAAGTAAAAGAACACGCCAAGATATTTTCCTATAAAAATAGAACAAGGCGGCACTAAGCACGAGTAATGGTACGGTATTGTGCCATAAATGTTTGATTCCAGAATGAATAAATGGTGAGAAAATCACACCTTTTATTCCCGTTGCCGTACGTGGTCTCACTCCCCACCTAGTAAAGTCTAAACCAAACTTTATCTCTACCCAGAATACTCCCCACATTAAGAGCACAAAGAATAATGGGAATACTACTACCCCATTATAAAACTTAAAATAATCTGCTTCTTTATTCATAAGAATGTGCTTATCTCTTTAACTACAAATTAACGCCCATAGTCGAAGTAGATGTAATATTGTCACTTAAGACCTTAACAAAATAGCTATTTTTGTACTATGAATACTCCACTTGCAGAAAGGTTACGCCCAAAAAAATTAGAAGATTACCTCAGCCAGCAACACCTTGTAGGCCCTAACGGATCACTACAACAGGCGTTAAAGGCGGGTATAATACCGTCGCTTATTTTGTGGGGACCTCCAGGTATAGGAAAAACGACTCTTGCAACTATTATCTCCGAAGAGTCCAACAGACCTTTCTACACCTTGAGCGCTATAAACAGCGGAGTTAAAGATATACGTGACGTCATTGATAAAGCAAAGCAAAGCGGAGGGCTTTTTACACAAAAAAACCCTATCCTTTTTATAGACGAGATTCATAGATTTTCAAAATCTCAACAAGACTCACTACTAGGCGCAGTAGAGCGTGGTTGGGTCACATTAATAGGCGCTACTACAGAAAATCCAAGTTTTGAGGTTATTCCCGCACTGCTATCCCGTTGTCAAGTATATATCCTAAAACCTTTTGACAAGAAAGATTTAGAATTACTACTTAACAGAGCGATTACAGAAGATAGCATTCTCAAGAAGAAAGATATCACACTTAAAGAAACGGAAGCACTACTATTCTTAAGTGGTGGAGATGCTCGTAAATTGCTCAATATATTTGAACTTATAGTAACTACAGAGCCTCAAAAGGAGGTAATTGTTACTAATGATATGGTCCGATCTAAAGTGCAACAGAATATTGTACGTTATGACAAGACTGGAGAGCAGCATTACGACATAATTTCTGCTTTTATAAAATCAATACGCGGTAGTGATCCTAATGCGGCAGTTTATTGGCTTGCCCGTATGATAGAAGGTGGAGAAGATGTTAAATTTATTGCTCGCCGTCTTATTATTGCAGCTTCTGAAGATATTGGGAATGCAAACCCTACGGCATTGGTAATTGCTAATAATTGTTTTCAAGCAGTAACTACAATCGGATATCCAGAAGCACGTATTATACTAAGCCAATGTGTGACTTATCTTGCCACCTCACCAAAAAGTAATGCCTCATACCTTGCAATTGGAAAAGCGCAGCAGCTAGTAAAACAAACAGGAGATCTCTCTGTACCACTTCCGTTACGGAATGCTCCAACGAAGTTAATGAAAGAAATAGGGTATGGTGATGATTACAAGTATTCACATGACTTCCCAGGCAGTTTTGTAAAGCAAGAATTTATGCCACCCGAAATAAGTGGCACCAGATTTTATGAACCTACTAATAATGCCCGCGAAAAATCTTTACGCGAAAGCTTAAAAGAAAAATGGGGCTCTAAATATGGATATTAAAATTATCCTACTTCTTTATAAAGATCATTTCAATAGGATCTGCAATACCTTTTATAATACGTTCTACAATAAGTCGTCCTTCCTTTAAATATCCTTTACCACTAAATTGCGTTGTATTCACTTTAAAAGGAGCGCCTACATTTACATTGATCACCTCACCTATTTTTTGAGAATTTTCAAAAAACTGAATAGAAGAACCAGCCGTAAGTGCCTCATAAGCGCCATCTGTACTTACATAAGATTGTACCGCGAACACAGCTATTTCGACAAGTGACTTATTACCTTCTTGCTCTTGACTAGAAGTAGTAGACTTAAATATGTTATCTACCTTAGGAGTTTTATTTACTGTAGGTCTCTCAACTTTTTCTGTCACAGTAGGTTTTTCGTCAACTACCACAGTGATATTTTCTTGATACGCATAATTAAGCTCTTCAATAGATTCAAAAGCCCTTCTTAAAGCCTCATGATAACTTTTCTTATACTCTTTAAGCTTGCTAGAACCTTCTTCTGAAATAAAGACTACGGCATCATTACAATCTAATAATTTTACTTGCAATTTGGTTCTAAGCATTCCTGAAGATTCAGTAACATCAGCATAGAGTACATTACAACCATTACGCGTATAATCTAAAGGAAGGTCATCACTTTTTGCGACATAAGCCTTAAAACCGTACTTATTGAAAAGAAATGTAGTTAAGCTATTCATTTGATATTGATCTTTTTCATTTAAAAAATCAAATTTCTCAGGCACAATAACGTACTTGTAATCGTTTACAGATTGGGATATTAAAGAAGACCCTACAAATACAGTAAATAATAAGCTAAGTAATAATTTCATTTTGGGATTATTTGTTGTTGAAGACTAGCTGCATTCCAAGCTGCAAACTCGCGCCTTTTGCTTTTGCTAGATTTGTATATTCTAATAAATTATCTGCAGCAAGATAGAGATTAAATTTATCAATTTTTGCACTCATTAAAAGTCCTATGTTTTTACTAGAACGTTTGTCATAAGTATATGTAACTCGCGATAGCAACTTATTGCCCCACTGTTTTTCATAGTAACCCGTTAAGGCTGTTTGAAAACCTCTAGGCCTTTTTGCACTATATAAATGAGCACCTACTCTATTGTTGTAAATTCTTTTTAATTGTGATGTACAATTACAAGCCTCTCCCCTATCCTCTCCAAAGGAATATTGTACAGAGCCATTTATTTTTAAGGGACGCCAACTTGTATAAGGATTAGACAAGCTATCTTCAAGGGTAACTGCATCCTCAAACTCATCTTCTAGCTCTTGCCAATATGAAGTTGTCTCGACTCCTTGTATAGAACCTGGAAATTCAAGCTCAATACCACTTGTCTCGTAATTTCCTATCGCACTAAAATTTCTCACATCTTCTTTATGTTTCACAAAACCAATATCTATAAAACTTCCTGTAACTGTCCATTGATCATTGAGAAAATGTGTAAACCCTATATCTAATCCCATTCCAATGTTATCACTTAGGAAAGCATTACTAGCAATTTCACCAACATCAGTAGACTCCTGATCATCAAATAATGATGCAATTCCAGATGTATTAACTCCTAATTTTGCGTTACGAAGTTGATGACTATAAAAATTAGGACCTTCCGGCGTACTTCTAGTGACAAAGGTTCCAGTGTTATCTATGCTATTTACATTTGCTACGCTCATGTAAACTTTAGCTCTTATACCTAATTGCCAAGAGTCATTTACTTGTTTCTGTAATCCAAAGTGATATACAGAGAGTGACTCTGTTGTAAATGAAAGATCAGAAAAGTCAAATGCCTTATCAATGTAGTCTGCATTACCTCTATAGGCTAGCACTGCGATGTCTTTAGGGAAATAGATGAGTGCATCTGTCTCATGATACAAACCTCCAGAGTAATAAATCTCAGACTTTCTTGATCTCCAACCAAAAGATAAAATCTCTAGCTGCTGATTTAAGCTAAAATAATCCTTATTATCAAGCTCGGCGATTGCAATATCGACAGAGGTATTAATATCACGATCTGACCTAAAGAGGTCGTAAGCGCTTACTCCAGAAGATCCTACCTCAACAGAAAAGCCTGATAAAATTGGTATACCTATATGTTTATCAAAATTAATGACGCTTGCAGGATTACTTAGTAGTGATTGAGGCAACTCTTGAACATTATACAAAAGTTGTCTGTTTTGTGCAGACAACGTATTAAATGATACTAGAAAGATTATAATTGCTAGTATGCGCATACTAAAGATCTGAAAGTTCTAATGAATAAGTTGCTTTACTCTGCAAGGTTAAAATTCCCTCATTTACAACTCCATTAGTAAATAATGTCACTTCATTTACTAGCTGTATGGAATTTCTAATAGCTTCTATATCGTTTTCAGAAAGAATCACTTGATACCTTGTAGTAGCTACCTCCCCATTTTGTGATGCGGTTATAGGAAAGCTCACTTCATATTGAATGGCTCCAGTATTGTCTAAAAATAAAGATCTATTTACAAGAGCACTATTAAATGTATTATCAGAACGATATGTGAGCTCTATTTCTTTTAAATTTTCTTGAACCACATTATCATCAAGAAACTCGAGTCTAGTTGTATCTCTCACAACTAACTGAGCAGTATTTGTATTTGCAGTTTCAAAATCTGAAGCGTTGAGGGTAAAGAAAACAAGGTCTGCATCTATTTTTGGAGTAAGAATAACCTCATCAATACGGTCTAGGTCTATATCACTTACACAAGAAGTAATTACTAATAGCTGAAACACTACTACAATAAAAAAATTTAACCGTCTATAATAACCCATATATGATACGTATTATGCCATGAATGATTAAAACGATAGTTACGCATTTATTATTGCTATAAATGATCTCTAAGCTGAATGATACTATTGACTTCTTTTATTCCTTGCGGTAACACTAGTTTGTGGTAATTAAAACAAATTGCATCCATACCTACATTAATAGCACCTACAACATCTGCTTCATAAGTATCGCCTATCATAATGCTACTACCAGCTGTTGCGCCTGCCTTTTCCATAGCTACATGAAAAATTTTAGGATTTGGCTTTTTCACATTGGCAGACTCACTAGTGGTCATGGTTTTAAAATAAGGTGCTAGTCCAGACTTTTCCATTTTGGTAGTTTGCACCTCTTGAAAACCATTTGTAATAATGTGCATCTTATAGTTAGGCGCTAGATAATCTAGTAGTTCTATGGTACCATCAAATAGAAAGTTATTCTCTGGTAAGTGGTTGATGTAATCGTCAGAGAGTCTATCAATAATATCATCTGTTACAGAAATACCCATTTTATCAAAGGTCTTTTTAAACCTTCCGTAGCGCAGTTGTGCTTTTGTAATGCGCTCTTCTCGATACCATTTCCATTGCTGGAAATTTATAGGGCTATAAACTTCTAAGAACTCGTCGTAATTAATAGACAGATTGTTGAGTTCAAAAATTTTGGCGAAAGCCAAACCACTATTACGGTCAAAGTCCCATAATGTGTGATCTAGGTCAAAAAATATATCTGTAATGTTAGCCATTTGCTAGTAAGTGTCTAAAGAGTTTTTTACTGTAAATATCATCAAAGGAAGCGTTAGAAAATGAAATTCTAAACACGCCTCCTATGCTTTTAAGGCGATCTTGTAACTCCTTGAGAAGTACAAAATCAATAGTATGGTTTTTATAATTTATAATTGCATCAGACTGCATGCACACGGGATTTATCACTAGTGGCGTCTGGATTTCATAATCGAGATCATAGTATAAAAATGATTGCGATGTACCTGCTCTAAAGCCTATAATCCCATCATATCCCATGGTAAAATCTTGTTGAATCTCTTGATCTAACGCATCTCGATATACGTGTGGCAAATTCAATTTAAAATTTGAGATATGTATACTGCGCAACGGTCTGTGCTCTATTTCTTCAAGACGCTTACGTTCTAAACCTAAAGAAACCTTATCACGTGCTGCTTGCGGTGAAACCAGCAAACCTACTTTACAATAATCTCCCACCATTTTTATGGTGCTTTGAAAACTACGTTTTGAATGCTTTATATTCTTCCCGTCCTTACCATAATCTCCTACTTGAAAAAATACCTGAAAGAGACACTTCTCATTTTTCTGCACATTTGTAAGCCACCCAAAGGTGTCATAAGGATCTTTACGAGCACCTACGAGAACTTGCGTACGTTTTAAAATTTCGCGCAAGCGTAATTTACTTATATCTCGCATATAACCTCCCAGCATGCGCAACACACCTAGCTTTCTATATTTAAAAGCTTGCGGCACGGTAATCATCATATGGGTGCTATATGCATTGTTTTTTATCTCGATTAATGGAAATTTATTAACAAGTACTGCAGCAAAGCGATGTATCCAAACATCAATAACTGGTTGCTGCAAAAACCCATGTATACCACCGAGACTCTCTGATGCAGGAAAGCGTCCCAACTCATCTTTTACGTGTGGTAAATACTCTTCATACCTACTTAACAAGTAAAATGTTGCGGCAAAAATATCATAAGGAATCTCTGTCGTTGCTTCTCTTATTTGGAAAAAGCACGGAACACCATCCCAGTCTTGCACACTTACATCCATAGAGAGCACTCCTTGATCAAAAAGCAAGTCTGTACTTCTTATGTGAAGTTCGTTACCTAATTTTTTGTTGGTATATGAAAGTTTAGGTCCCTCGTGAGCAATAAAAGCTTCTAGCTTACTAGTGAACTGCACTGGCACCCCAAGAATACGTGTACATATATGCTTGAATGTATATGAAACACGAGGTGTAATTTTATGCGTATAAACGAGTAACATGAGGCGGGCAGTGATTATAGAATGCCGTCATCGGCAAAGCTAAAATACTGCTTTTCGGTCACAATAATATGGTCTAAGACTTGGATATCTAGACTCTGCGCAGCCGTTTTTAGTTTGGCCGTAAGTAACTTGTCTGCCTGTGATGGTTTAAGCGTTCCAGAAGGGTGATTATGTCCTAAAATCATACCGACAGCACTGAGTTCTATAGCTGTTTTCATGACTAACCGCACATCTACTAGCGTTCCCGTAAGTCCGCCTTTACTCACTTGTTCCTTGCGTAACACCTTATTTGAATTATTTAAAAATAATACCCAGAATTCTTCATGACCTAGCTCTCCTATTATAGGTTGTAATATTTGATAAGCATCTTTTGAGGAAGAAATACGCTTTCGCGAAAGCGTCTCTCCACCACTTCTCCTTCTCCCTAGTTCTAGCGCAGCAGCAATAGTAACCGCCTTTGCCTCTCCTATTCCTTTAAATTTCATTAAATCTTTTACCGAAAATTTACCCAGCTCTGAAAGATTATTCTCAGCTTGTGAGAGAATGCGCTTACTTAGTGCAACTGCGCTTTCTTCTCGAGATCCAGAACTTATTAAAATAGCGATTAACTCAGCATCAGATAATACAGATCTTCCTTTAATCATCAATTTCTCTCGTGGCCTATCATCTTCGGACCAATTTTTTATAGAAATATAGGAAGCAGCGTCTGTAGATGTTTTTATAGCCATAAGCCATAAATATAATGCTTTAGTCTGAATATCTGCATCTTAGCAATAAATCAACATCAGTTTATATTAGGAATACAAGTTCTAAAAGCAGTCCACTTAATAATACAGACACCTTATATTATTCAAAGAGTCTTACAATTTGAGAATCTGAAGAATGAGAAAATAGTACATTTACATTTCATTAATAAAGCGACAAATGTCTGAAATCATCACTTCCATTTTCTTCATTTTTGCAGTAATCGATCCTATAGGATCTATCCCTGTATATCTAGAAGCTACAAAAGAATTTGATTTACGTCACAAAAAGAAAATTGCTATTAGAGCTTCTGTGATAGCATTTTTAATACTCTTATTTTTTATTGTGATAGGGCAGCTCATTCTTGAGGGTATGTCTGTTTCATTAAATGCCTTCCAAATCTCTGGAGGAGTAATACTATTTCTATTTGCGCTGACTATGATTTTTGGCGATGGTAAACCGGAGGAGGAAAAGAGTAAGATTACAGATTACAAACACGTGACCATATTCCCTATTGCGATACCATCTATTGCTTCACCTGGGGCAATTATGGCAGTAGTGTTAATGACAGATAATCACATTTACTCCATACAAGAGCAGTTTATAGCTACAGCGCTCGTGCTATTTGTGATAGGACTTACTTGTTTGATTTTACTTGGAGCAAATAAACTTCAAGAGCGCATAGGTAACTACGGGATTACAGTTATTAGTAAAATAATGGGACTCATCTTAGCCGCATATGCTGTACAAAGTATTTTAAGCGGGATAAGCTCTTATTTTGGAACCGCTACGGCTTAAAGTTTAATTAGAGTACCTCACAATAACCATCATTATGTTTTTGATAGATAAGCCATTTGCTTCAGATTTTCTTATTGCAACTATAAAGGAAAATAACTATCCCATTATTGCAACTCCCGTGGCAAAGTCCATCGCTCAAGATGACACGCTTAACTGGATAGATGAGCAGGATGCGGTAGCTATTTATAAAGATAATCCAGATACAACGCTATACTCTAACTCAGAAAATGCGTTAGTATGGATAGAACAACATCTAGGAGATAGCACACTTGCTCGCCAGATAAATATCTTGAAGGATAAAGTCCAGTTTAGAGAACTTACTAAAAGTTTGTTTCCAGACTTTCATTTTCAAAAGCTTTCTCTAACGGATGTCCATCTTCTAGATTCGGCTATCTTAAAATTTCCTTTTGTTATAAAACCTAGTGTTGGCTTTTTCAGTATAGGTGTTCATATCATTCAAGATCAAAACGATTGGGAAAAGGCAAAGAAAGAGCTACACCCAGAGAAGCTCAAAAGCATCTTTCCAAAAGACGTACTGGACACCACGTATTTCATTATTGAAGAATTTATTCAAGGAGAGGAATTTGCTATAGATTACTATCACAATGCAAATGGTGAGGTTGTAATCTTAAACATTTTACACCACCTCTTCTCTTCTGGAAAAGACACTAGCGATCGCGTTTATTGCACCTCAAAAGATATTATCACCTCTCATAGTGTTGCCATACATGAATTTTTAAGTGCATTAGGACAAGAATTACAACTCAAGAATTTTCCTGCGCATGCAGAGATACGCATAGATGCTTCTGGAAAAATCACTCCTATTGAGGTTAATCCGCTGCGTTTTGGAGGATTTTGTACTACAGGTGACTCACTTGGTATTACTGTAGATTTTAATTCTTATGTATGCTTTCGCGAAAGCAAAAAACCTAACTGGGACCAGATATTTAAAGGCAAGGAAGATAAAGTCTTTAGCATTATCATACTAGATAATAGCACGGGTATCCCTGCAGAAAGCATCAAAAGTTTTGACTACGAAAAGATAGCTACAAAGTTTGAAAAACCAGTATTAGTAAGACCACTAGATATACATAGCTATCCTGTATTTGGATTTATTTTTACAGAGACAAATCCTGATAATGAGCGCGAACTCACAGATATCTTAACTTCTGATTTAAAAGAATACGTGACTACATGATCTGAACAAGGTTTCTTGAATTTTATAATAAGCCTAACACTTTCTATTCGCTAGGCGTAAATAGCCGTACTATCTTTGCAAGGTTAAAGAAGTACCATACATTATAAAACTCATATCATGAATAAAACAATACTATCGCTGCTAGTTATATTTTCTATAATAAGCTGCAAGAACACTACAGAAACAAAAGAAGTACAAAAAACTCAAGAAAGCCCAGTAATCACTGAAGTAGCTTCTTTTACGGGACAACAAGTTACAGGTGTCACGGTAAGTAATGAGGGAAGAATATTTGCTAATTTCCCAAGATGGAGAAAAGGTGTTGAAAACTCTGTAGTTGAAGTATTAGAAAATAATGAGTCGGGTGCATTCCCTAACGAACAGTGGAATACATGGGAAGATGGAAAAAAAGTTAATGATTCGCTTTTTGTAGCGGTACAATCTGTAGTCGCTTTCAATAATGACTTATATGTAGTTGATACTCGTAATCCACTATTTGGTGGTGTGATTGACAACCCAAAAATCTTTGTATTTGACCTAACTACAAACTCATTAAAACGCACCTACACTATTGCTGAAAGTAGCATCCATAAAGACTCATACATAAACGATGTGCGTGTAGATGCAAAAAACAATAAGGCTTACTTTACAGACTCTGGACATGCAGGACTTGTAGTTTTAGATCTTGAGTCTGGAGCATCTAAAAGAGTGCTTAATGAACACACCTCAACACTAGCTGAAGTAAGCCAACTTACATTTCCTGATGGCAGTACTTGGGAGAACAAAGTACATTCTGATGGTATTGCATTAGACGTAAATAATGACATTTTATATTACCACGCACTAAGCGGTTATAGCTTATATGCTATCCCAACTTCAACACTTATTAATGGCACACAAGAAGAGATAGAAAATAGCGTCTCTTTAGTTAAAAAAACGAGCGCACCAGACGGGATGATACTTGATGATGCTAGTAACCTTTACTTCGCCGACTTAGAAAATAATAAGGTGATGAAAATGGATACTAATACTAAAGAAGTATCTACACTTATTGAAGGTGACCAAGTGCGCTGGGCAGATACCTTTAGTATTTACAAAGGTGATTTATACTACACCAACTCTAGAATTAATGAAATTACAGGTCCTCTAGGAGACATGAAATTTACTATTAATAAAGTGAGTATTGATTAAATAAAAGCTCTTCAATTTCACGCATTAAAAAACCGCTTTATCCTTCAAGATAAAGCGGTTTTTCTATTTAAACAATTTACATATTCTTAATAAGCATCATCATGTACAAAAGCTACCGCTCTACCTGATGGATCATTCATGTTTTTAAAAGCTTCATCCCATTCTAGTGCTGTAGGTGTACTACAAGCTACACTTGGCACAGAAGGCACACAGCGTGCTGCAGCATCACTTGGGAAGTGCTCTTCAAAAATGGTACGGTAGTAAAACTCTTCTTTATTTTGAGGCGTATGGATAGGGAATCTATGATGAGCGTTCTCCATTTGGGTAGCACTCACAGCTTCATCTACTACGTCCTTAAGACTATCAATCCATGAGTAACCTACACCGTCTGAGAACTGCTCTTTCTGTCTCCAAGCTACACTTTCTGGTAAATACTTTTCAAAAGCCTTACGCAAGATCCATTTTTCCATCTTACGCTCCTTAGTAATCATTTTATCTTGAGGATTAAGACGCATAGCGACATCCATAAATTCTTTATCTAAGAAAGGCACACGCCCTTCTATTCCCCAGGCTGCAAGTGATTTATTTGCACGTAGACAGTCGTACATATGTAACTTATCTAGTTTACGCACTGTCTCCTCATGAAACTCTTTTGCATTTGGTGCTTTGTGGAAGTATAAATATCCTCCAAAAATCTCATCTGCCCCTTCTCCTGAGAGTACCATTTTTACTCCCATAGATTTAATCACACGTGCCATTAAGTACATAGGCGTACTCGCTCTTATCGTGGTGATATCATACGTTTCTAGATGATAGATTACATCGCGTATAGCATCTAGTCCTTCTTGTATCGTAAACTCAATAGGGTGATGTACTGTCCCTATATGATCTGCTACAACCTGAGCGGCTGCAAGGTCTGGAGAACCTTTGAGTCCTATACTAAAAGAGTGTAACTGTGGCCACCACGCAGCTTGCTCATCACCAGATTCTATACGCTTTTCTGCATATAGCTTTGCAACCGCACTTGTAATGGATGAGTCTAGACCTCCAGAAAGTAATACCCCATAAGGCACATCACTCATAAGTTGGCGCTTTATAGATGCCGCTAGTGCATCGTGTAACTCTTCTATACTTGACTCGTTATCTTTCACCTTATCATATTCCATCCAGTCACGAGAATACCAGCGTGTAAGCTCTCCCGTCACACTAGAGTAATAATGTCCTGGAGGAAATAATTCTATCTTAGAACAAACACCTTCTAGTGCCTTTAACTCAGAAGCTACATAAAAAGTCCCGTGCTGATCCCATCCCATATAGAGTGGAATAATTCCCATGTGATCACGGGCTACAAAATATTCATCTTTGGCTACGTCATATAACGCAAAGCCAAAAATCCCGTTGAGCTTGTCACAAAAGTCATGACCATGTTCTTTATAAAGCGCGAGTATGATCTCACAATCTGATGCCGTTTGAAACTCGTAATCTCCAGTTAAGGTCTCACGTAATTCCTTATGGTTATATATCTCTCCATTTGCTGCGAGCACAAGACTCTTATCTTTTGAAAATAACGGTTGTTTCCCAGAAGCTGGATCTACTATAGACAGACGTTCGTGTGTCATGATGGCATTCTCATTATTAAAAACCCCATTCCAATCCGGTCCTCTGTGGCGGATTTTTTTTGACATTTCTAATAATTGAGGACGTAAATCTTCGGCTTTCTCCTTGAGATCAAAGGCGCATACAATTCCACACATGATTTTATATATTTATTGTTATTGATAAGGCAAATATGCAATTACACTTCCATTAATAAAACGAATAACACAAATACAGTTACATATTATAACTTTATTGCACATAAACGTATTAATTTGAAGGTATACGCTTTCGCGAAAGCGTACATCTAAAACATTTTGAAAGTTTTAGCACTTTTGTGAGACTTACAACATAACTTTGAAGGAGCCTTGAGAGCTATTTCAAGACTAATTAACTCTAAAACAATATTACTATTATGAAAAAGTTTTTTATGACTGCGGTGGTGGCACTAGCATTTGTTGCTGCACCATCTGTGAATGCACAAGATTTTAATGTAGATAAAAGCCCTATGGATCAAGCGGCTTTTCCATCTAATTACAAGGAATCAAATAAGCTAGTAAAAGTAACATATAGCCGTCCACAACTTAAGGAGCGTGAGCTTTCAAAACTTGCTCCAGACGGAAAAGTATGGAGACTAGGTGCAAATGAAGCAGCAGAGATTACTCTTTACAAGGACATGAAATTAGGTACGACGCCAGTAAAAGCAGGTACATACACAATGTATGCAATGCCTAATGGCGCTGAGTGGACCATTATTTTAAGCTCTGACCTTAATGTATGGGGTTCTTACTTCTACAAAGAAGCAAATGATGTAGCTCGTATCACAGTACCGGTAACACAAGCAGATGATGCGATCGAGTATTTTGGTATGGAATTTATGCCAGTAGATCAAGGAGCTCACCTTCATATGGCATGGGGTAATGCTCGTGTAGAAGTACCTTTCTACAACTAGTTTTTAGATTTTTATACAACATACAAAACCCGAATTTCTGTAATGGAAATTCGGGTTTTTTTATGCCTAGCAGGTAAATTATAGCGTTTTCTAATCTTGAAAATTACCTTTTAGCCATCTTGCGACTTTAAGCTCCCACTGTACTTCTTTCATATGGTCGATAGAGTGCTTTGTTTCTTTATCAAATAATTTCTGGGTAGCAATACGCTCTTCTTCTACTTCTTTATAGAGCATTTTTATTTCTTCAAGACTATTTGAAGTAAACGTAAACGCGGCTACTTTATCTTCAAGCTTACGTGCATACACTTCTGTAATATCAAAATGTGTTTGCTCATGAGCCAGAAGATGCTTGCTCTTTTCTTGATGTCGCACCCATGAATACTCCGGATAAAAATGAGCAGTAACAGTTAAGCTCGCTTTATCTATATACCCCTCACCATTAGAAGCATATCCTTGACTGATACCTGTACTAGAACTCGCTGCCCAGCGTTCTAAAGAACTTGGTGTTCCTTTAAAATCTGACCATTGCAGTATACGCTGGCTATGCCAAGGAAGACGCTCTGGAGCATCAGAGACAGATACAAAGGCTATTGCAATTAGTATGATAAATACTCTATTCAATGTTATTATGTTTTTTGCTTTTTCTTGCGTGCTGCTGGAAACAGTACATTATTTAAGATCAAACGATAACCAGGGGAGTTAGGATGTAGTTCTAACTCTGTCTTAGGATCACCTACTCTGTGCTGGTAATCTTCTGGATCGTGACCTCCATAAAAAGTAAAGAATCCTTTCCCTTTAATCCCATGAATATATCTCGCTTCACCATTAGTAAGGTTTTCACCCATTACTAACACATTAGACTTGATAGTCTCTGGATCATAACTGGTAGTCTGTCCCATAAAGCCTTTTACAAGAGCCGTATGATTTTGACAAAGCATCGTAGGAATAGGATCCCATTTTGCACTATAATCTTTTAAGGTAAAATAATCTGTTTGAAAAGGAATCTTACGTTTACTCGTCATATCTATAGACGAAAACTCGTAGGTAGTAGGAGAACGTTCTAGCGTATAATTTGTAAAAGCAAATGTTTTCTGGAAGTCTATTTTTGAAGTATATCCTGGTTCGCTAGGATCTCCGTCAAACATAGGTTCACAAATATCTACTCCCTCGGCAGAGAGGGCAATATCGAAGCTATCTGTTGCACTACACATGGCAAACATAAAGCCTCCACCCACAACATAGTCACGTATCTTAAGAGCTACATCGCCCTTTTCCTTTGAGACTTTATTATAACCTAGTTTGGTAGCAAGTGCTTCGGCTGCTTTTTTCTCTTCTATGTACCAAGGCGAGGCTCGGTAAGAGCCATAGAATTTTCCAAACTGTCCCGTAAAATCTTCGTGATGTAAGTGTAACCAATCATATAAAATAAGCTGATCACTAAGCACTTCTGTATCGTAAATAGTGGTGTAAGGTATCTCTGCATAGGTAAGCACCATTGTTACTGCATCATCCCAAGGCACTTTACTATCTGGTGTGTACACGGCAATTTTAGGCGCTTTTTCTAGCACAACAGCTTCCATATTTTGAGATGGACTTGCTATTTCTGTAAGAATTTGTTCCGTTTGTGAGTCTGATAATACTTCATAAGAGACACCACGTATTGTACATTCGCGGCGTACCTCTTCGGTATCTGGCAGCAAGAAAGAGCCGCCTCTGTAATTAAGTAACCACTTTACTTTTTGGTTTTTATCAAGTGACCAGTATGTAATTCCATATGCTTTAAGATGCTCCCTTTGAGTCTCTATATCCATAGGAATGAGGATATATGACGCTTTCGCGAAAGCGAAATTCAATATCAAAAAGGATAAAATAAGTAGTTTCTTCATTGTCAATTTTATAACGTTGAAATTACAAAAATCGTGCACAAAAAAAACCCTTATATAATAATAAGGGTTCTAATCATTGATTTACTCTGGTTTAACTAAAAACTCTCAGAAAAACCTGTGTGTGCTATATAATTTGAAGAAGCAATCGTATCAATAAAAATCCAATCTGACTGCACTCCAGAACCACTTAAAGTTACTTTAAGATAGCCACGCTCAGTTGCATTAAAGTAATTAAGTCCATCTATAAGAATGGTCATTGCTTGTTGAAACCCTGTGATTGTCGCTGCATCACCTCCTAAAATACCTTCAAAACCAGGCGAACTAACAGAAGCTGTTGCAAGCTCCTTACCAACAGCAGTTCCATCTTGCAGGGTAAGATCATTATACCACGCATTATGTGTATCTCCTGCAAGAACAACCACATCTTTCCCCACAAAGCTATTCATTAACTCTTCTCGTTCTACTAAGTATCCATCCCAAGCATCAAGGTTATAAGGAATGGTATTAGACACACGTCCTATTTCTTGGGCAGTAAGCGTTGGATCATTTGCTTGTACACGTAGTTTAAGCGTTACCAGCTCGGTAAGCTGCGCTTGAAAAAAAGCCGTAGTTCCGGCAGACACCGATCCTGTTGCTCCTATTTCTCCTAGAATGGTTCCTATTGTAATGATAAGCTCTGCCGGTATAAACATTTTTCCCATAAGCACCTGCTGCCCTATTACTTGATACTTTGAAGAACTATTTGCTAGGGTACTCTGGAACCAGCTCTTTTGTTGTGCGCCTAACATACTACGGTTAGGATCTACTAGATCTTCGCCAAATGCAGTAAAATCAAAACTACCAGTACTCCCAAAATAGTTATTAAAATCTAGTTGCTTATCACGACCTATTAATCGAGTATCAAGCATAATTAAATCTGCAAGATCTCCTATCTTAAAACTTCTATATATGATATTTACATCATTTGTCATTGCTGGTAAATACTCGCTATATGCTTGGAGTGCTGCCTGCTTGCGAGTTTCAAAATCACCTTCGTTATCTTGATGATTTTGGGCTCCATCTTGATAAGTGTCATTTGTAATCTCGTGATCATCCCACACGGCAATAAACGGTTTTTTTTGATGTGCTAATTGTAGTCCAGCATCACTGCGATATTGACGATATCTCTGGCGATAATCATCAAGACTTACGATTTCATGATTAGGCTCGGGAACTCTGCCTAATGCAACTGTACTCTCATTTGTTCCATATTGATTCTCTCCATACTCGTAAATATAATCTCCCAAGTGGACTATGATATCTACGTCAGAATTTCCAAGTGCGTCATATACATTAAAAAGTCCGGCAGCATAGTTTGCACAAGACACCACTCCCATAGATACTGCATCAAGGCCACTCGATGGTAAAGTAATAGTCTCTCCTATTACAGAAACAGTGTTATCTTCTAGGTTTGCAAAGCGATAATATAATTTTTGACCTGCCTCCAGATCTTGTACCTCAACACTAACTGTAAAGTCACGGCTACTGTCTGTAATCACCTCACCACTTCTTACGATAGTATTAAAATTTATATCTGTACTTAATTCATAAGTAATCGTTGCTTGAATTGCTTCTGTAGTATAATGTGTCCAGATAATAACCTGATTACTAGTAGGGTCAAAACTTGCTACGCCAAGTTCAAAATTAGATGTCGTTAGGTTATCTGGTATGATCGCATTATTCAACGTTAGATCATCATCATTAGAACAGCTTATAAAGTTAGGAATCAATATTATACCGCCAGTAGCTAGCAATGTATTTCTTAGAAAAAGTCTCCTTTTATTAGATGGATTACTCATAAAAATATGTGTTTGATTTTGTGACACATAATTAAAGTTCATCCTTAAAGTCTGAGTTATTCTAAAGTTAAAGTAGTTTTATGAAACCAAGTGGTATGTTATTTTAACATTAGTATACTACATCAAACGGTGTGGCTAGGTTAAGAATATAGACACACCTCATGTGCAATTCAACAGACTTGAAATAAGGGAGGAATCAAAAAATGTACATATTTTGTGCGGAGAAATAAATAGCACGATCATTTAGAAACCTGGAATTTGAGATACTTCCCTTGCGTTTATCTGCAACTCTAGTGTGATGATTTATAACGCTTTCGCGAAAGCGAAATTTAACGCAAGAAAACACGAAAGCCCCAATAGCAATACTATTGAGGCTTTTTCTATAATTATATCATTTTCTAAAAAGGAACATCATCATCCTCATTCTCACTTGGGAGTCCTGGTGGTGGTCCACCAAAGGCATCATCTGCACTAGGTAGTGCATTAGGATTAAAAGTATCATCATTTGCGGCAGCATTCATACTACTTGCAAACTCGTATGGCGTAGAGAAATCATCAAGGTTATCAAACTTACCTAAGTGACCAACGAACTTAAGACGTATGTTATCGAGACCACCGTTACGGTGTTTTGCAACAATAAACTCTCCTTGTCCTTCTGTTGGGCTGCGTTCATCATCATCCCATTCTTCAATTTTATAGTATTCTGGACGGTAGATAAAAGATACAATATCTGCATCCTGCTCGATCGCTCCAGATTCACGAAGGTCTGAAAGTAAAGGTCGTTTACTACCTCCACGCGTCTCCACCGCACGTGATAGCTGTGACAGTGCAATTACAGGAATAGAAAGTTCCTTTGCAAGTGCTTTGAGGTTACGAGAAATCATCGAGATTTCTTGCTCTCGATTACCTCCACCCTTTTGAGAAGAACCACCCGTCATTAACTGCAGGTAATCAATCATTATTATTTTAATCCCAAACTGTGATGCGAGACGTCTTGCCTTTGCACGTAAGTCAAAAATAGAAAGCGATGGTGTATCATCAATAAATAAAGGAGCTTTCTCTAAGCTTTTTACTTTCACATTGAGCTGCTCCCATTCATGCTTCTCTAACTTTCCTGTTCGCAGTTTTTCTGAAGATAATCCCGTTTCTGACGAAATCAAACGAGTAATCAACTGTACTGAAGACATCTCCAGTGAGAAGAATGCTACCGGTATATTTTGATCTACCGCCATGTTACGAGCCATCGTAAGTGTCATCGCTGTTTTACCCATACCTGGACGAGCTGCAACGATAATTAAATCTGATGGTTGCCATCCAGAGGTAAGCTCATCTACTTTATGAAAACCAGTAGGAATACCTGATAATCCCTCTTGATTTGCTATCTCTTCAATTCGCTTTTTTGCTTGTATTACGAGGTTCTGAGCACTCTCAGAACTACGTTTTACGTTTCCTTGAGTTACCTCATACAATTTTGTTTCTGCAGTATCTAGAAGATCAAATACATCTGTAGTTTCATCATACGCCTCTTCAATAATTTCATTAGAAATTTTAATGAGTGAACGCTGTATAAACTTCTGTAAGATGATACGAGCGTGATACTCTATGTGGGCAGAAGAAGCTACTTTTTGAGTGAGTTGGATAAGGTAATAATCACCTCCAGCTACATCCAGCTTACCCATCTTCTTAAGTTGCTCAGAAACAGTTAATAAGTCGACTGGTTGCCCTTCTTCAAAGAGCACTCTTATCGCCTCAAAAATATGTCTATGCTGATCTTTATAAAAAACCTCTGGTGATAGGATGTCAATTACTTCATCTACACCTTTCTTGTCAATCATAAGCGCACCAAGCACAACAACCTCAAGATCAAGTGCTTGTGGTGGTATTTTTCCTTTTTCAAGGCTAATTACTTGACCTTTAGAAGTGTTATATGCTGGCTTCGGCTTAGTTTGTTCCATAGCTACGAAAGTAAATAAATAGTTATGCGAGATACGCTTTCGCGAAAGCGTAGTACTCACAGGTCATTAACAATTGAACTGTTAATAACTAGAAAATATTGTTAATAAGGGTAAAAAAATCCGCACTGGAAAAGCGCGGATTATGGCATCAAGTGAAAAAGGTCTTGTTAGCCTTTGAAGACTCCCATTTCTGAATATTTATTCATCCTTTGTTCCACGAGTTCTGTTGGTGATAAGTTCTTAAATTCGTCAAAAGCTTTTAATATTGATTCTTTTACAGTAAGAAAAGCCTCTGGACGGTTTGCATGCGCTCCGCCTAATGGTTCTTTTACAATCTCGTCTATAAGCTTCTGTTTTTTCATATCTGTAGCTGTAAGCTTTAAAGCCTCTGCTGCCTGTTCCTTGTACTCCCAGCTTCTCCATAAAATTGAAGAACATGACTCTGGAGAGATTACAGAATACCAAGTATTTTCAAGCATAAGAACTTTGTTACCTACACCTATTCCTAAGGCTCCACCACTTGCTCCTTCACCTATAATTATCACGATAATAGGCACTTTAAGACGTGTCATCTCAAGAATATTACGAGCAATAGCTTCTCCTTGTCCACGCTCTTCTGCTTCAAGACCTGGGTATGCTCCTGGTGTATCCACTATAGAAACTACAGGTACTCCAAATTTCTCGGCGCTTTTCATAAGACGTAACGCCTTACGATATCCTTCTGGATTTGCCATACCGAAGTTACGGTACTGCCTTGTTTTTGTATTATAACCCTTCTGCTGACCAATGAACATAAATGACTGATCACCTATCTTTCCTAGGCCACCTATCATTGCTTTGTCATCTTTTACATTACGATCTCCGTGAAGCTCTAAAAAAGTATCACCACAGATAGCGTTTATGTAATCTAAAGTATAAGGACGATTAGGGTGTCTTGATAATTGAACACGCTGCCATGCCGTTAGATTTTTATAAATATCCTTTTTAGTAGCAGCTAGTTTTTTTTCTATTTGCTTACAAGTCTGGGTAACGTCTACATCACTCTCTTGGCCTATTAAGGCACATTTTTCCAGTTGCTCTTCAAGCTCTTTGATTGGTAATTCGAAATCTAAATATTCCATTCTCAAGGTTTTAAGACGCACAATGGCGCTTTACTTTCGGTTAGGTATAGTCTACAAATATAATGGTTTTCTTAAGAGACTCAAGCCTCTTTAACAGCCTTGAATTTTTTACTATTCTTAAGCACTCCATTTGCAATAACTACGGCGAGAATTACAAGCGCGCCATAGTAAAATTCTTTACTCATTTGCTCTGCATCTCCTAGCACTATAAATGCTAGTAAAATTCCATATACAGGTTCAAGATTGATGGTAAGCATGATCGTATAAGGACTTAAATGTTTCATAACTGCTACAGCTGCTATAAAAGCATAAGCCGTACACACAGAGGCTAATATACCAATGTATACCCAATCCATAGTAGGTAAGACAAAAAACTGTGCAGAAAAGAATGTGTCTGGCCTTGCAATTACGAGATAGGCTGTCACACACAGACTCCCGATGAGTAACTCGTAAAAGGATATTTTTGTAGGATGATGGTTTTCTATAAACTTCCCATTAATTAAGGTAAATACTGCCGACAAAAATGCAGAAAAGAGCGCTAGTAATATTCCCGTTTGATAGGCAGTTTCTACTTCAAAAATAACATATAGTGCGCCTACAACGATAGCTCCAAAAAGTAACTCATACCAGATTACTTTACGCTTATAAAATATAGGTTCGAGTAGGGCTGTAAAAAATGCGCCTGTACTCATCATTGCAAGTGTAATAGAGACATTAGATTCCTTAATTGCCCCAAAAAAGGTAAGCCAGTGCACAGCAATGACTAAACCTGCAATAGCAAAACCTACTAATGTTTTACGCGAAACTGCAAGAGAGACCCCTCGAATCTTTATGTACACAAATATGAAAATACTTGCTAGTCCCATTCTGAACCAAACTAAGGGCACAGCATCTATAGTTATAAGCGCTCCAAGTACTGCTGTAAATCCCCAAATAAATACTATGAGGTGAAAATGAAGGTATGCCTTAAGCTTATCGTTTTGCATTGCGAAGAAGATATACTGCGAGTATAGCAAAAAGTATATTAGGTGTCCAAACTGCAACTAAAGGCGGGAAATCTGATTGCTCTGCAAGCGTTCCAAAAACTTTATCAAAGAATATAAAAACAAAAGCAAGCACAATACCAAAAGCAAGATTAATCCCCATCCCTCCACGACGCTTCATGGCGCTTACAGCTACTGCAATAATTGTGAGAATATATGCAGCAACAGGTAAACTATAGCGTTTTTGCAAAGTCACTTCATAGCGACTTATATAAGAAGACCCTCTTGATTTTTCTTTTGCAATAAACTTTCTTAACTCTGGTGTACTTAAGGTCTCTGCTATGTACTCTACAGGGGTAAGGTCATCCATGTCAAAATTAAAGACTGTATCTAATTTTGCCTTACTTTCTAAGATGTCACCATTTTCTGTAATCGTTCGCTTCTTAAAGCTGTTCAAGGTATATGTCGTATCCTCTTCGTTATATCGTATACGAATAGCGCTCATTTTGTAAGTCATTTTATTGCCTTCAAAATGTTCCCATGTAAAATTACGTCCTGTCTTCGTACGAGGTGTAAAACTGCTTACATAGATATAGTCTCCAGTGTCAATCTGCCTGTAGACATTCTGCGTTTCTCGATCTTTCTTATTCTTTTTTAAGTACTCAAAAATGAACTCGTTGTAGCCTTTGTTTGCCCGTGGAGCAAGATAAGTACCTAAAAAGAAAGCGCCCACACAGACTATGGTTGCCCCTATTAAATAAGGTCTTAAAAATCTATAAAATGACACTCCACTACTCAAGAAGGCAATGACCTCCGTATTGTTCGCCAGTTTTGAGGTAAACCATATTACCGATAAAAATAGAAATAAGGGGAAAAGTAGGTTTGCAAAGTATATTGTAAAATTAAGGTAATACAAAGCTACCTCTCCAAAAGGGGCTTCATTGGCTAAGATTTTATCAATCTTCTCTGCAAGATTTACAATAATACCTATGGGTATAAACAGCACAAGCATCGTGACAAAAGTCCCGATGTATCGCTTTACTATATACCAGTCTAGAATTTTCAATTATAAACGATTATTCATTTGTTTTACCATCATCTCTTTCCAAGTAACAAAGTCTCCTGCAATAATATGCTTGCGCGCTTCACGTACTAACCACATATAGAAACCTAAATTGTGGATGGTAGCAATTTGCATTCCTAACAACTCGTGACATTTAAACAAGTGACGAAGATAGGCTTTACTATATTCTGTATCTACCCAAGTAAGGCCCATTTCGTCTATAGGAGAAAAGTCCTCTTCCCATTTAAGGTTTTTAATATTTATACTACCATAGGCAGTAAATAACATTCCGTTACGAGCATTTCTTGTAGGCATCACACAGTCAAACATATCTACACCTAACGCAATATTCTCTAAAATATTTATAGGAGTACCTACTCCCATTAAATATCTAGGTTTATCCTTGGGCAATATAGCAGTTACAACTTCTGTCATTCCATACATTTCTTCGGCTGGCTCTCCTACAGAAAGTCCGCCTATGGCGTTTCCAAAAGCACCCGCATTTGCAATATATTCGGCAGATTGTGCTCTTAGATCTTTATACGTACTTCCCTGTACAATAGGGAATAATGCTTGCTCATGACCATATAATGCAGGAATTTTATTAAAATGATTTATACAACGATCTAGCCATCTATGAGTCATGTGCATAGATCTCTTTGCATAACGATAATCACATGGATATGGTGTGCACTCATCAAATGCCATCATAATATCTGCACCTATCTGGCGCTGAATTTCCATCACATTTTCTGGTGTAAATAAGTGCATAGACCCATCTACGTGAGACTTAAAACGCACTCCTTCCTCCTTAATCTTACGCCTATTAGACAATGAATATACTTGATACCCACCACTATCTGTAAGAATAGGTCGATCCCAGTTCATAAACTTATGTAGCCCACCTGCCTTCTGCATAATGTCCATCTTAGGACGTAAGTACAAATGATAGGTATTACCTAATATAATATCTGGATTAATATCTTCTCTAAGCTCGCGCTGGTGTACACCCTTTACAGATGCTACCGTACCTACGGGCATAAAAATAGGCGTTTCAATGACACCGTGATCTGTTGTAAGTTTTCCTGCTCTCGCTTGAGATGCAGGATCTGTTGTAAGTAAGTCAAATTGCATAAGAGGCAAAGATATAACTTAGATACAATTTAAAATGAAAGTTGCAACGTCATTTTAAAGGTTAAAAAAGCCTCAGCATATTAAAACAATGTAATAACATACCAGATGCTGAAGCCTAACAAAGCAATTATACTCACAATACTGAGCAAATCCATGCCTTTAGAGATCCTCGCTTCTTTAGGAACACTTTCGTCCTTAAAGGATAAATAGTTGCAAATGGCATAGAATGGAGCCGTAAGAAAAGATAGTATGGTCGCCACTTTCACAAGAGCTCCCATCTCGCTTATTAAGAAAAATAATATGCCACAGGTTCCAAGAATTAAGACGATTAGATAAAACAAGTACCCTCGTTTTTTAAAACCGAAACCTAATAATGAGGTCGTAGCTTCTAGCCCTCTAGGAGACGCATCTAATGTAGTAAGTGTGGTGCTAAACATTGTTGTAAATGCAGCCAGACCAATAAGCAAGGTTGCCCAGTCTCCCAGACTTGCTGTATACATATTGATAAGTTGGCCTGCAAAAACACCTCCCCTTGGAGAAAAAGTCTCTCCAGTACCAAACATAACTAACGCTCCTAAGGTCATAAAGCAAATACCCAACACTACCGCACCAGCATACCCTATATTAAAATCAAAAATTGAATTACGCATTGCATCCTTACCCGTATCTCTTTTTTCTAGTGTCCATAATGAATGCCATATAGAAATATCAAGCGGCGCTGGCATCCACCCCATAAAGGCAATTAGAAATGCAACAGCCGCTCCTTCTGTTGGTATAATTTGGAGCAAATTTGCCGGAGTTCCCATTCCTTGGTTAGTTACGCTTTCGCGAAAAGCAAAAAAGACAGCCACCAGCGTACTTATAGTGAGTGTGATAATAATCACCTTCATTAGTTTATCGAGAATCCTATACTTTCCTATTGCTAGTATTGCAGCACACAGTATTGTAATAGCGACACTCCATATGGCTACATCATTAGTAATTCCAAAAAGCTGAACAGCTATTCCTGCAGTTACAATAGTTACTGATGTCTGAATAGTAAACATAGTAGCTAGTGTCAAAAAGAAATAAACCCACAAAACAGGCTTACCTAATTTCATATACCCAACTAGCAAACTGTTTCCAGTTGCTGAGGCATACCTAGGCCCAAACTGGAAGAATGGATATTTTATAATATTTACGAGAATCAAAGCCCACAGGAGACCAAAGCCAAAATCGGCGCCTGCTCTAGTGCTTTGCACAAGATGAGAAACCCCAATAGCCGCGCCAGCAAATAGTAATCCTGGTCCTAACTTTTTAAAGGGTATAGCTTTCAATTATCTTCTGTTTTAATTACGTCTGCGAGTAATCTGCGAGCACGTAGAAGCTTCACTTTTACATTACTCATAGGTTCTTCAAGATACTCTGCCATTTCTTTATAGCTCATTTCTTGAAAGTAACGCAAATTAATGATTTCTTGATAATGAGGCTTTAAGGTTTTAATATAAGCTAGTAATTCAGATAAATTCTGCTCTTTGATGAGCACATCTTCTGGAGAAGGGTTTAAGTCGGCAACTTTCTTTACTCGCTCGTCATCACGATCAGAAATATGAGATCTTATAGAAGACTCTTTTTTCCTAATAATATCAATGTGTATATTTTTTGATATAGTAATTAACCATGTGGCAAATCTATACTCTTCTTTATAAGTGTCTATTTTTGAAAATGCTTTTGAAAATGTCTGGATGGTAATATCCTCTGCGTCATAAGCGTTTTTAGTTCGCTTGAGTTGGAAACCATATACCTCACTCCAAAAGGAATTAAGCAAGAAATTGAAAGCACTTTGCTTTCCTTCTTTTGCTCGGGATATTTCTAGAATAATTTTTTCGGGGGTTACTTCCACCGTGTAGGTTTTGTGAAAAGGTTACAGATAAAGATACTCATTTGTACACATACCAACGTAATCTCATAAATAGGATATAAATAAGTCAAATCTTTTTCTTGTAAACGCGCAGCGCTACAACCTACCGTAATCCATGCACATAAATAACGTACACCAATAATGAGCGCTACCCATTGCCAGTTACACTGATTTACAAGAAGGGCAATTGCTCCTACTAAGAACAAACACTGACTTATATAAAATAGCGCTAGCAATGATTTCTCTAAAAACTTATAGTGTACCGCAGTACTTATATGCCTGCGCTTTTGAGTTATCCAACTTGCAAAAGTTTTCTTAGGAGTAGAAATTGTAAATGATTCTGGAGAAAACTGTATCGCTGTATTCTTACGCGTGCTTGCCTCGTTTACAAACAGGTCGTCATCACCACTTTGAATTTTAATATGGTTGATAAATCCTTTTTGCTCATAAAAAACATCTGAAGTATACGCTAGGTTACGACCTACGCCCATATAAGGTCTACCCGCTTTTGCCCAACTAAAATATTGCAAAGCAGTTATCAAAGTTTCAAATCTTATAAGCTTATTAATCCAAGATCCTTTGATTTTCTCATAAGCTCCATAACCTAACACAATCTCCTTTTCTTCACTAAAGGAAGAAGCCATGTGCTGTAACCAGTGATTTGATGCGGGAACACAATCTGCATCTGTAAATAACATGTGCTTATGCTGTGCTCGTTTTATCCCAAGCGTAAGTGCGTATTTTTTATTACCCCAGAAAGTTTCATTATTTACCACATTTACTTGCTGCACATTCGTATTGGCTAGTTTAAATGCTTCCATTATATCTTCTGTATCATCAGAAGATGCATCATTAATTAAAATAATTTCAAATTCTGGATAGTCTTGAGATAGTATTTTTGGGATATTTTTTTGAAGATTTGCCGACTCGTTTTTGGCACAAATAATTACAGAAACTGAAGGAAGCGAACTTCTATTGGTGTTAGAAATTTTCGCGAAAGCAAATATCCAATAGAAAATGTAAAAAGTCACGTTAATAAACGTGACTCCTATAAATATATAAAATAGTAGTGTAAAAATGTGTTCCAATAGATAGAGGTCTTATTTCTCTACAGAACAATCACCCATTTCTTCGGGCATTTTACCGCACATACCGCAAGCCTCACCGCTCTTATTAAGAAAAGGACTTTGACTGGCACAGGTACCAGCAAACTTACCGTCTTTTTTTGCCCAGATTTTAATTGCAATACCTGCTACTGATAGTGCAAGAAGGGCTAGTGTTATTAATAGTAACTCCATGACAAATATTTTGCACAAAGATACAGAAAGGCATTAGGAAGTAAAAGTTTTTTAAAAGAAGGAAAGTCCTTAGTTATTGTCAAAATTTATGATAGCAACTTCATTTGCTTGTGTTGCTTCTTTGCTACCGCCCTTAGGCTCAATTGTAATATTAATACTCGCCATACGCTCCTCATAAGGAATTTCTACAAGGTTGTCTTTTGTAACCTTAAGAATATCTAGAGGAACTAATGTCCCATCTACAGATGCCCACATCTGGTACACTTGCTCGTCTGGAAGCTCAGGCAACGTATTTACGTGTATGTATGAACGCTGCTCCAGCTCGTTAACATAAGCAACAGCCTCTAACCGCTGTGCACGCACATTACCTTGTAAAATATACTTCTGGGTTGATGTATTATTGAGAATCATAAATTGCTCCTCTACAGATTGTAACATCTCTCTGTTTGAAACAATATCATCATTTAAGTTTTCAAGTAGGTTTGATGTAAACCTCCTATCGTCTAGTAACTCTTGATTTTGGTTATAAATCATAATGGCAACTAGCCCAAAAAATGCTGCTATCATACATGCGGTAATTGCAAGAATAGGTAAAGCACGTTTAGGTTTAGTTCTTGCTACATTTACGATAGTAGAACGTAATTCCTCAGGAACTTTTACGGCATATGATACCGCGTAGTTCTCAAGGTTTTCTTGTAATTCTATATACGTTTGCTTCACCTCAGGATACTTATCTATATAGTGCTCAGCTTCCTGAGACTCTATAGGCGATGTAGCTCCCATAAGGTAACGCTCTAATAAATCGCTCTCTAAAAATTGTGAAACTCTATCACTCATAACGTACTGATCATAAAAAATAATACTCCAAATAGTTTACGCATTTCTCGCAGGCCTATTTTTAACCTAGACTTTACGGTACCTAACGGTATGTTCAACTCTTCGCTTGCCTCTTGCTGGGTCATTCCTTGAAAAAACAAAGCATCAATTACAACTCTGTACTTATCTTCAAGTCCATTTGCGTGTTCTTGAATATCCATATGCTCTATTGCCAGCGAGGTAGACTGTAAATGATATACGTTTGAATCGTCCGTTTGGACTTCTTTATTCATTTTTCTTTTACGACTACGCACCTTGTCTATAGCCGTGTTTTGAACTACTCTAAAAAGCCAGGTAAACAGACGCGCTTTATCAGCATCATATTTATGTGCGTTTTTCCAAATTTTGACAAATGATTCTTGCAATACGTCTTGAGCAAGCTCCTCATCGTGGGTCACTTTAATCGCAACACCATACAGAGCATCTGCATAGTTGTCATATAATAACCCTATAGCACGCTCATCTCCAGCTTTAAGGAGTTCTACAATATGTTTTTCGACAAATGTCTTCAAAAAGTATGTTTTTCTTGAATTAACAAAATCTTAAGAATACAATTCCATCCCGCACTTCAAGTTAGTGCGTATTATTAAGAAAGGAAAAGATTTTACTATAAACTCTGTAAACAACGTATTATTATGAAACCCAAAAATATAATTTTAATTGCAGTAATCTCATTCTTTTCTCTGAGCAGTTATGCACAATCGGACATCGCAGATATTATCTTACATTCTGAAAATCACACAACCTTTACTGCAGCAATAAAAGCAGCAAATCTTGTTTCTACCCTCAAAGAAAAAGGTCCATATACCATATTTGCCCCTACCAATGAAGCATTTGACAAACTTGAGCAAGGAAAACTACAATTCCTCCTACAGTCAGAAAATAAAGCTACACTATCTACTACGCTTACCTATCATATAATACCAGCCTATCTCACCGCAACTAATATTGTTAACCAAATAACAATAGGAGACGGAACCTTTAAAATGACAACTGTTGCTGGCAATATTCTCACAGCCTCTATTAAAGGTGGTGATGTACTACTCACAGACAGTTTAGGGAATACTGCAAAAATCATTGCTACAGATTTGAAAGGTTCTAACGGCATCATCCACGTGATTGACGGAGTATTGATGCCTAGAAATTAGAATTGCCTCAAGTCTAGTTTAGTTGAGAAAGCCCCATGCGAGTGGGGCTTTTTTTTTACGCTTTCGCGAAAAAGGGATAGACTACAAAACGTAGAAATAGAAAAAGAGCAGCCATTGAGCTGCTCTTTCTTTATTCGAGAACTACCTTCTTATCTAATTTTTTTTGGGCTTAAATCACATTCACCTCTGGAACAATCTTTATCCCAAATATTTCATTAACGGCTGCTT
Organism: Dokdonia sp. 4H-3-7-5; assembly: GCF_000212355.1. Classification (NCBI taxonomy): domain Bacteria; kingdom Pseudomonadati; phylum Bacteroidota; class Flavobacteriia; order Flavobacteriales; family Flavobacteriaceae; genus Dokdonia; species Dokdonia sp. 4H-3-7-5. The sequence continues at coordinate 2,034,786 of NC_015496.1, read as the reverse complement.
GAATTTTCATAGCAACTCCCCAGACTTCTGCTCCAGTTGCACTCCCATGATTAACTAATACAAGCGCTTGCTTATCATGCACACCCGCATCTCCAAATCTTTTCCCTTTAAAACCAGCTTGCTCGATAAGCCATCCAGCAGGAACCTTGATTTGCTCATCACCTATCGGGTAAAAAGGTATTTCGGTATGCTCTTTTCTGAGTTCGGTAAACTGAACTTGAGAGATTACTGGGTTTTTAAAAAATGACCCGCTATTTCCTATCTTTTTAGGATCTGGCAACTTAGACTGGCGTATTGCAATCACAGCGTTTGAGATATCTACTAAGGTTGGGTTTGTTATTTCTTTCGCTTTAAGCGTGTCATAAATAGCACCGTACTCTGTATTTATTTTATGATTCCTTTTTGTGAGTTTAAAAGTGACCGAGGTTATTACATATTGATCCTTGAGCTCATTTTTAAAAATAGAATCTCTATATCCAAAAGCACAATCTTCAAGTGTAAAAACACGCTCTTGTTGTGTAGCTCTATGCACTGCCTCACATGAGTAAAAAGTATCTTTTAATTCTACTCCGTAAGCACCTATATTCTGGATAGGTGATGTTCCCACATTACCCGGAATAAGGGATAGATTTTCAACGCCTCCTAGGTTATTGTTTACACAGTACAATACAAACTCATGCCAGTTTTCTCCTCCAGCTACCTTAAGCAAGATTTCATCTTCAGTAAATGACTCATTTACCACTGCAATACTCTTAAGGTCACAATGAATCACTAGCCTATCGACATCTTGAGTGAGAAGCATATTACTCCCTCCACCTATTACAAAAGGATTGGGATATGCTTCATTTGCAAGCAATTCTTTTAAGCTATCAATAGAAGAAACGCTCGCAAAATAGCGAGCGTTTACATCTATACCAAAGGTATTATACTTCTTAAGCGATACGTTTTCTTGTACCTGCATTAATCTTGATATTGCTCTAATGCTACTTTAAGAATCTCTACAGCATCTTTTAAGTGGTTTTCTTCTAGAACATAAGCGATACGCACTTGGTTAAGACCTACGTTTTCACTACTGTAAAATCCAGCTGCTGGAGCTACCATTATTGTTCTTCCATCTAAGTCAAAAGACTCTAGTAACCACTGTGCAAAAGCATCTGCATTTTTTATTGGAAGCTCTGCAATACAGTAAAATGCTCCTTTAGGCTTTGCTACTTTTACTCCCGGTATAGCTTCTAGTCCCGCTACAAGAATATCTCTACGAGACACATACTCTTCAATCACATCGTCAAAATAACTTTGCGGAGTATCTAATGCTGCCTCAGATGCAATTTGTGCAAATGTAGGCGGACTTAAACGTGCTTGTGCAAACTTCATAGCAGTACTCATAAGTTCTTTATTACGACTTACAATACACCCTATACGAGCTCCACACATAGAAAAACGCTTTGATACAGAATCTATCATAATAGCATGATTATCTATATCTCGTTCTTTCATTACTGAGTGATGCTGGTGACCATCGTAGGCAAACTCACGATACACCTCGTCTGCTATAAGAAATAGATCGTGCTTTTTAACTAACTCTGCTAATTGACGTATTTCTTCTTGAGAATATAAATATCCCGTTGGGTTGCCAGGATTACAAATAACGATTGCCTTTGTCTTGTCAGATATCAATTTTTCAAAATCTGAAATAGGAGGTAATGCAAATCCCTCCTCTAGTGTAGATATAACAGGAACTACTGTCACACCACTCGCAGTTGCAAATCCATTATAGTTTGCATAAAAGGGTTCTGGAATAATAATTTCATCACCTGGGTCTGTTACACTTCCCATTGCAAATAGTAATGCTTCAGATCCTCCTGTAGAGATAATTATATCTTCAGAGGTAACATCAATACCATGATTACTGTAATAAGAAGCAAGTTTATCTCTGTAAGATTGAAATCCTGCACTATGGCTATAAGCCAGCACTTCTAGGTCATTATTTTTTACCGCATCAAGTGCTACTTTTGGTGTCTTAATATCTGGTTGACCAATGTTAAGTTGGTGAATTTTTATTCCTCGTGCTTTGGCCGCATCGGCAAATGGTACGAGTTTACGTATAGGCGATTGAGGCATTGCGAGCCCCTTCTTTGATATTGCTGGCATAATGTATTTTTCTTTATACAAAAATGCGGAATTTATTGGTGTTTTTAAAGCGTGTGCAAGGGTATTTTGCTTTCGCGAAAGCGCATAAAAAAAGACCGCCATTACGACAGTCTTTTATACTAGTTATGTTAACTGATTATTGACCAGCTTCTGGCTTTACAGTCCCTTTAATTTTGAGACTTTGAGGTACTTCTGAGGCATTAGAATAAACGGTTATTGTTCTTCTAATAGGACCTTCTCGATTAGTATCATATTTTACTTCTATCTCACCTTTCTCTCCTGGCTGGATAGGACTTTCTGGTTTCTTAGGTATTGTACATCCACAAGTAGAGTATACGCGAGCAACAATAAGCACGTCATTTCCAGTGTTTGTAAATGTAAATTTACGCACACCATCTGCTCCATATGCTATCTCGCCATAATCTATAACTTCTGAATCAAAGGTGATTTCAGCTTTTTTCTCTTGTGCTTGAACGCTCACTACTAAAAGCATAGCGACAAATAAAAATAGAACCTTTTTCATAATATTTAATGTTTGAGGGATTTCAAATGTAACTACAAATTGAACACCTGCCAAGAATGATATTAACATTAACATGGTATGTTACCATATACACGTGCCAAAAATAGCACTTAGTCTACACAATAATCCTACTGTTATCCCTACTTTTGCCTTCTTTAAGTCAATAATTAGACCAAACTATGAGTATAGCATCAAAATATGATTCTACCCAAGTAGAAGATAAGTGGTACAGCTACTGGATGGAACACAACTACTTCCATTCTACACCAGACAATAGAGAACCGTATACAATCGTGATACCTCCTCCTAACGTAACTGGCGTCTTACACATGGGACATATGCTCAACAACACGATTCAAGACGTTTTAGTGCGTCGCGCTCGACTGTTAGGAAAAAATGCTTGCTGGGTGCCTGGAACAGATCACGCTTCTATTGCTACAGAAGCAAAGGTAGTTGCACGTCTTAAAGAACAAGGAATAAAAAAATCCGATCTTACTCGTGAGGAGTTTCTTGCGCATGCATGGGAGTGGAAAGAAGAATATGGTGGCGTAATCCTCGATCAGCTTAAAAAGCTCGGAGCTTCCTGTGACTGGGAGCGTACTGCCTTTACAATGGATCCAGCAATGTCTGAGTCTGTTATAAAGACCTTTGTAGATCTTTATGACAAAGGACTTATATACCGTGGCTACCGCATGGTAAACTGGGATCCAGAAGCAAAAACTACACTTTCTGACGAGGAAGTAATACATGAAGAGCGCCAAGGACTTCTATATTACCTTAACTACAAACTAGAAGGCTCTGATGAAACATTAACGATTGCCACTACACGTCCAGAAACTATTTTTGGCGATACTGCTATATGCATTAACCCTACAGACGAACGCTTTGCGCACCTTAAGGGTAAGAAAGCAATTGTACCTATAAGTGGTCGTGTGATTCCTATTATAGAAGATGAATATGTAGATCTTGATTTTGGAACAGGATGCCTCAAGGTGACTCCTGCACACGACGAGAATGACAAAATGCTGGGCGATAAACATAAGCTAGAAGTAATAGACATCTTTAATGATGACGCTTCACTTAACAGCTTTGGACTTCACTACGAAGGTCAAGATCGTTTTGAATGTCGTAAGAATATCAAAAAAGAACTTGAAGAAATAGGTGCTCTAGTAAAAACAGAGAACCACATTAATAAAGTAGGAACATCAGAGCGCACAAAAGCCGTAGTAGAGCCTAGACTATCTGACCAGTGGTTCCTTAAAATGGAGGAGCTAGTAAAACCAGCTATAAAAGCTGTGCTTGAAACTGGCGAGGTAAAATTATTTCCTAAGAAGTTTGAAAACACCTACCGTCACTGGATGGAGAATATACGTGACTGGAATATCTCTCGACAACTTTGGTGGGGACAGCAAATTCCTGCTTACTTCTATGGAGAGGGAAAAGAGGATTTTGTAGTTGCCGAATCTGTTGAGGATGCTGTTACGCTTTCGCGAAAGCGTACCGGAAACGATTCCCTCACTGTCGAAGATTTACGTCAAGACGAAGATGCTATGGACACTTGGTTCAGCTCTTGGTTATGGCCTATGAGCGTTTTTGACGGAGTGCGCAATCCAGACAACGAGGAGTTTAACTACTACTACCCTACTAATGATCTTGTGACAGGACCAGATATTTTATTCTTCTGGGTAGCGCGTATGATTATCGCTGGATATGAGTACACAGATAAAAGACCTTTCCAAAATGTTTACCTAACCGGTTTAGTACGTGACAAGCAGCGTCGCAAGATGTCTAAGTCACTAGGTAACTCACCAGACGCGCTAGAGCTCATAAAAGAGTACGGAGCAGATGGCGTGCGTGTAGGATTACTATTAAGTAGTGCTGCCGGTAATGACCTTATGTTTGATGAAGATCTTCTTAAACAAGGAAAAGGGTTTATCAAAAAAAATTTAAGCGCCTTTAGTCTCATACAAGGATGGGAGATAGACGAGACTATACCACAACCTGCACATAGCGCCCAAGGTATTGAGTGGTATACAAACCGCTTTAACCAAACACTTCTCGAGATAGAAGATCACTTCTCAAAGTACCGCATCTCAGACGCCCTAATGGCGAGTTATAAAGTTGTATGGAATGACTTCTGTGGGTGGTTATTAGAGATTGTAAAACCAGCATACCAACAACCTATAGATCGTAAGACGTATGATGCAGTAATTGCAGCATTTGAAAACAACCTACGTATTCTTCATCCTTTTATTCCTTTTGCATCTGAAGAGATCTGGCAGACTATCGCTACTCGTTCTCCAGAAGAAGCGCTAATTATTAATAAATGGCCAGAAGGAGGCGAAGTAAACGAGCAAATCATTGCAGATTTTGACTACGCAACACAAGTTGTTTCAGGAATAAGAACGATAAGAAAAAGCAAAAACATTGCTTTTAAAGATCAGATAGAATTACATATTTTAAGCAACGAGAAAGCATCATCAGACTATGATGGCATCATCTCAAAGCTAGGTAATGTGAGTGAGATTGCTTTCGCGAAAGCACCACTAGACGGAGCACTTTCCTTTAGGGTAAAATCTAACGAGTACTTCATACCTCTCGCAGGAGCTATAGACGTAGAGGCAGAAGTTGCAAAAATTGAAGAAGAACTTCAATACACAAAAGGATTCTTGATGTCAGTTTCAAAAAAGCTATCTAATGAGCGCTTTGTAAGCAACGCACCAGAGAAGGTGGTCGCTATCGAAAAACAAAAAATGGCAGATGCCGAAGCAAAAATAGAAGCGCTAGAAAAGCGTCTTGCTAGTTTGACATAGACTTTCAAATACCTATTATAACAACAAAGGCGCAGATATTATCTGCGCCTTTGTTATTTTATGTAATCCCATAGAAGGTTTTACAAATATTTATTTGCAGCTTCGATATAGGCTTCCTTTGCTTCTCGCGTAGTCATAGACTTAACTTGCAGCAATGCATTAATCTTAAAGGCACTCACAAGCTCGTGCTCGCCTTCATTGTTACTAAATGTATTCTTTTGCGTAGCTTGCTTATACAATGCATAAAATTGCAAAAGTACATCAGGTGGAAATTCTTGCTTAGAGTTACTTACCCTACGGAAGGCTTCTTCAAATTTTTCATGAAGCACCTTCTTATCCATTATATTGATGCTATTATCGATTGCGCTCCTTTTACTACGTCGTTAAGTTTTACATCTAATTTTGTTCCTAAAGGAAGATATAAATCTACACGAGAACCAAAACGTATAAAACCACTATCGTCTCCCTGCACTACCATCTGCCCTTCTTCTGCATAATTGATAATGCGCTTAGCAAGAGCTCCAGCAATCTGACGATAAAGAACGTCACCAAACTTTTCTGTGCTTACCACTACGGTTGTACGTTCATTCTCTGTACTTGATTTAGGATGCCAAGCTACTAGGTATTTACCTGGATGATACTTGCTGTAAGCAATACGTCCTCCACCTGGATAACGAGTTACATGCACATTAAGTGGAGACATAAAAACAGAAACCTGAAGACGTTTATCTTTAAAATACTCTGCCTCATACACCTCTTCAATAACAACTACTTTACCATCTACAGGAGAGGTAAGCACATTTGCATCATTAGGCGCAGTGCGCTCAGGATTTCTAAAAAACTGAAGTACTAAATATAATAGCACACCTAATACGATGGCTATTAAATAAAACAACCAGTTTTTATCTAAAAACCTATTAGCAACTAATATAAGTCCCGTAAAAATAACGAGTGATATTACTATAATTTTATATCCTTCTTTATGGAACATAGTCAAGTACAATTAAAAATAAGTATAAAAATGGTGCAGCAAATACAATACTATCGAGCCTATCATAAAGACCACCGTGACCTGGCATAATACGACCACTGTCTTTCACCCCAGCTTGACGCTTAAGTTGTGACTGAATTAAATCTCCTAGCGTACCAAATATTGATGTTACTACAGCTATGGTTAACCAGAGCTTTAAACTAAGGAGATCTGTAAAAAAGTAAAATAATAGACTAGCTAAACAGCAAAACACTAGTCCCCCAACAAACCCTTCTACGGTTTTGTTAGGAGAAATACGCTCTAGCAATTTATGCTTTCCTATACTCTTACCCACTATAAATGCAAAGGTATCATTTATCCATATAAGAGCAAATACACTAGCCACCAGCAAAGACGTATATTCCCCCTTATATGACGGAAGTAGTATTGTAAATACGACTCCCCCTATTATATAAAATATGGTGTAGGCATACTTTTGAGTAACTGTAATATATCGCTCTGAAGGCCTAATAAGATTTTTAATGAGATAGAGGTTTACTGTAATCGTAAGCGCTAGAAAAACCAATGTTGCACTTCTATCTAACTTCAAGTAACACAAAACAACTACACAAGCTAGTAGCAAAACATAAGAAAGCAATGACTTTATTTCAATCAGTTTAAGAAACTCATATAATACCACCACTCCTAATCCTAGGAATACAATTAAATATGTAGTCTCTAATGAGAATATAGCAAGCAACAACAATGTCACATAGAGCAATCCTGAAAGCCCTCTAATAATTATTTCTCGCATATTAAAGATCTTCTAGCAATAATAAGTAGAGATTCTTTGTACTACTTCCATAGGTCATAAAATCTTTATCATCTTCTTTTGACTCAAAATTCTTAATTGTAGTAATATTAGTAGGAATACTTCCAGAATTTCTATTTTTTATGAGTCTTAATCCCTCTCCTATTGTGTTTACTATTTGACTAGTGGTACCGAAGACGATAATATTTTTAGGTAAGTCGTGTAACTTAATTTCCTTTAATTGTTTCGAACAAACTAATAGGGAGCCATCATTTGCCACAAGACTCTCGCAGGTAGTAAGGAAAAATGAAGCTTCTTTATTTGTTCCAAAATTCAGATTATACCCTTTGAAGTTATCTATAAGATTATCATCAGTACAGTAAACATTTTCCTCGTACCAATCATTTTCTAACAAAATATTGTCAAAATTATCATTAATCTCATCTTGATTAAGAGCATACAAAAAGCGCCCTCCATTTATGATAAAGTTTTTCGTGAAACGCTCGTCTGCTGGAGTATTAATATCCGGCATATATTTACTGCGCACTTCACCTTCTTTATTGCTATGGGGGCTATCTGATTTAGATGTATTTCCAAAGATTTTTCTAAATAGACTCATCAATAGATTTGCTCAACGCTTGGTGTATTATTCAAATATAAAAAATCTTGACTGAACCGTAGGTACAATCAAGATTTTTTGAGGGTTTCTCCCTTAATGGCTTAGTCTGTGACTAAACTAGTGGTTTAATTTCAGAATCTTCAGAAGCTTCTTCAATTTCTTCTGGTCCGAAAGCTCTTTTTCCAAAAATCTCTTCTAGATTATCTTTAAAAATCACTTCTTTATCAAGAAGATACTCCGCTAATTGCGTAAGCTTATCTTTTTCTTTAGTAAGTAAATCAACAGCTCTCTGATATTGACCCTCAATTATATTAGAGATCTCCTTATCAATTATTTCCGCTGTCTGCTCACTATAGGGCTTAGTAAAACCATTATCTGATTGTCCTGACGAATCATAATAGGTAAGATTACCTACTTTATCATTTAATCCATAAACAGTAACCATCATTCTAGCCTGCTTAGTTACTTTCTCAAGATCACTTAAAGCTCCAGTGGATATCTTGTTAAAGATTACCTTTTCTGCTGCTCTACCTCCCAAGGCAGCACACATTTCGTCTAGCATTTGTTCTGGACGAACGATAAGACGCTCTTCAGGCAAATACCAAGCCGCTCCTAATGATTGCCCACGAGGAACAATAGTCACTTTTACAAGTGGTGCAGCATGCTCTAGCATCCAACTCACTGTAGCGTGTCCTGCTTCATGAAAAGCAATTGCGCGCTTCTCGTCTGGTGTGATAATTTTATTTTTCTTTTCAAGTCCTCCCACAATACGATCTACCGCATCTAAGAAATCTTGTTTACCTACTGCTTTGCTTCCTTTACGAGCAGCAATAAGTGCAGCTTCGTTACACATGTTTGCTATATCTGCTCCAGAAAAACCTGGAGTTTGCTTTGCAAGAAAATCAACATCAAGCTCATCATCTACCTTTTTTAGTGGACGAAGGTGAACTTCAAAAATCTCTTTACGCTCACGCACATCTGGAAGATCTACATAAATTTGACGATCAAATCGACCTGCACGCATTAAAGCTTTATCAAGAACGTCTGCTCTGTTTGTAGCAGCGAGCACTATCACATTTGTATTAGTACCAAAACCATCCATCTCAGTTAGAAGTTGGTTAAGTGTATTCTCACGCTCATCATTACCTCCAGAAAAATTATTTTTTCCACGAGCACGACCTATTGCATCGATCTCATCTATAAATATTATAGCTGGAGATTTTTCTTTTGCTTGTTTGAATAAATCACGCACACGTGAAGCTCCGACACCTACAAACATCTCAACAAAGTCTGATCCTGACAGTGAAAAGAAAGGCACTTTTGCTTCTCCTGCAACTGCCTTTGCAAGTAATGTTTTACCCGTCCCTGGTTGCCCTACTAATAGTGCGCCCTTAGGAATCTTACCTCCTAAACTTGTATATTTTTCAGGATTCTTCAAGAAATCTACAATCTCTTGTATTTCTTCTTTTGCTCCTTCAAGTCCTGCAACGTCTTTAAATGTAGTTTTAACATCTGTTTTCTCGTCAAATAATTTAGCTTTTGACTTACCTATGTTAAAAATCTGACCTCCAGGACCGCCTCCTCCACCAGAAGACATGCGTCTCATGATGAAAATCCAAAGTCCTATAATAAGTATAAAAGGAAGAAAACTAGCAACGAGTCCCCACATATCACCTTCTGTCTCATAAGAAACTCTAGTGTCTAGATTGTTTTCATCAATCGTAGTGTTGATATCATTTTCAAAATTCTGTAAATCTCCTATCTCAAAACGATAATCCGGAGCACCTGCAGAGGGCTTTAAAAAACCAGTGGCACGCCCTTTATTATGGATCTCTTTTGTTTCTGCTTCTTTAGTAAGATAAACCTTTACAGAGTTTTTATTTACAATTTCTACACGTGCAACATCACCAGCTTCAAGGTATTCTTCAAATTGATAAAGAGAAGTCTTTTGTGCTTCACCTAATCCAGAACTACCAGTAAGCATACTGATTGCAATAAATATTATAACTATTAAACCGTATATCCAGTAAGAACTAAACTTAGGTTTATTAGGCGGAGTACCGCCTGAATTTTTTTCTTCTTTAGCCATTTAATCTTTTTTTTAATAATCTGATGGGATTGTAATAATCTTTGCGTCACCCCAAAGACTTTCTATATCATAGAATTCACGTATGTGCTTTTGAAAAACATGAACAACTACATTAACGTAGTCCATGAGCACCCATTCTTGATTTTCCATACCCTCTATATGCCATGCTTTTTCTTGCAAAGCCTTACTAGCAGTTTTTTGTATGGAACTTACGATAGCTCCCACTTGCGTGTTTGATGTTCCATCACATATGATAAAATAATCACAAACCGTATTTTCTATATCTCTAAGGTCCAGTATATCAATATTCTGTCCCTTCACATCTTCAATTCCCTCGACAATCTTAGCAATTAATTGATCTGTATTCTTTTCCTTATTTACCATTAAATTCTTTAATTTACACAAAGTTATTACAAATTTACGTTACTCTGCGGTCTTAACACAAGTTTAGACTGGGTGTTTTACATATGCGCATAGACAAACTTCATACCATTGACTCGACTAATGATTACCTCAAACGTATTTCCAAAGAAGAAAACGCAGAGGAAGACATCGTAGTCTGGGCATTAGAACAAACCGCTGGACGAGGACAAATGGGCACTCAATGGCAAACAGAGAGTGGTAAAAACCTAACTTTCAGCGTCTTTAGAAAAGTAAAGCGAATTACCATTGATGAACAATTTTATGCCCTTATGGCAGCTTCCCTTGCTGTTAAAGATGTGTTATCTCAACTTCTAATAAAAAATGTTCGTGTCAAATGGCCAAACGACATATTGACAGATAACGACAAAATATGCGGCATACTTATAGAGAGTGTCATAAAAGGCGGGCAACTTGACGCAATGATCTTAGGTGTAGGACTTAATGTTAATCAGACACAGTGGGAGAATGTACCTCGCGCCACCTCTATAAAATCAAGAACTGGAATTCATTTTGAGTTAGAAGAAATTTTATCGCTACTACTCAAGAGATTTCATCACTATGTTGACCTACTTCTCAAAGGAGAGTTCAACACCATCAAAAATGATTATGAAGCTCACTTATTTAAAAAAGACAAGCCTGCTACTTTTCTTTCGGTAGATGAACGTCAGTTTGTTGGGATAATCAAAGGTGTTTCAGAGTCTGGAAAACTTCTGCTTCAAGAAGAAAACGATGTAGTAAATGAATACGATCTTAAGGAAATTCAATTGTTATATTAAGAGTACGCTTTCGCGAAAGCGTAACAACCCACAATTCATTATTTAGTATCTTTGTAACGCTATAAAAAATGCTATGCAAGAAGAACTCACTATTACTAAGCCAGAGCGCGTCGCAAAGCCAAAATGGCTTCGCGTAAAACTACCTACTGGTAAGAAATATAAAGACCTACGTAGTCTAGTAGACAAATACAGTCTTAATACGATATGTACCTCTGGAAGTTGCCCAAATATGGGTGAATGCTGGAGTGAAGGTACCGCAACATTTATGATTCTCGGGAACACATGTACTCGTTCTTGTGGATTTTGTGGTGTAAAAACGGGTCGTCCAGAGCAAGTAGATTGGGAAGAACCAGAAAAAGTTGCTCGATCTATTAAATTAATGGACATTAAGCACGCAGTGATCACTTCTGTAGATCGCGATGACCTCAAGGATATGGGAACTATAATTTGGGCAGAAACTGTACAAGCTATACGACGCATGAATCCAAATACAACTCTAGAAACTCTTATTCCTGATTTTCAAGGTAGAGAAGATTTACTGGATCGTATTGTGACTGTAGCACCAGAAGTGGTGTCTCACAACATGGAAACTGTAAAACGTCTTACTCGTGAAGTGCGTATACAAGCAAAATATGAACGTAGTCTTGGAATTTTAAAATATTTAAAAGACAGCGGCATTAAGCGTACAAAGTCTGGTATTATGCTAGGTTTAGGTGAAACTGAAGAAGAAGTAATTCAAACTTTGAAGGACTTACGATCTGTTAATTTAGATATCGTAACAATAGGTCAGTACTTACAACCTTCAAAAAAACACCTTCCTGTAAAACAATTTATCACTCCAGATCAGTTTCAGAAATATGAGAAGATTGGTTTAGAAATGGGATTCCGTCATGTGGAGAGTGGTGCACTCGTGCGCTCTTCTTACAAAGCACAGAAACACCTTACATAAAAGCATGACTACACTTAAGATTGCTATCAACGGTTTTGGCCGCATAGGGCGTACTGTGTTTAGACTTATTGAAGAGCATCCTGCAATGGAAGTAGTCGCAATTAATGATCTAGCAGACGCCCGCACTTTATCTCATCTACTCAAATACGATAGTATTCAAGGTGTTCTTAAAAAAGAGGTGTCACATAGTGAGGATACTATCATTATAGACGGTAAAATTATCCCGCTATATAATGAGCGCGAGATAAACAATATCCCTTGGAATGTTACATCTCCAGATATAGTTATAGAAAGTACGGGTAAATTTAAAACTAGAATTGATCTTGAAAAACATATAAGTGCTGGCGCAGCTAAAGTAATTTTAAGTGTGCCGCCACTTGACGAAGACATACCCATGATCGTTATGGGAGTAAATGATCATGAAATAAAAGACAGCGACACTATTATTTCAAACGCATCATGTACTACAAATAATGCTGCACCTATGGTGCAAATTATAGACGAATTGTGTGGTGTGGAGCAAGCCTACATAACTACAATACACTCTTACACAACAGATCAAAGTTTACATGATCAACCGCACCGCGATTTAAGAAGAGCACGGGCGGCAGGACAAAGTATTGTACCTACTACCACTGGAGCAGCCAAAGCCTTAACAAGTATCTTTCCTCATCTCTCTGATGTAATAGGTGGTTGTGGAATACGAGTACCAGTTCCAAATGGATCTCTCACGGATATTACATTCAATGTAAAAAGAGACACCTCAATTATCAAAATTAATGAAGCTATGCGCAAAGCATCATTAGGAAGATTTAAAGGTATTATATCTTATACAGAAGATCCCATAGTATCAATAGACATTGTAGGAAATCCCTACTCATGCACTTTTGATTCACAAATGACATCTGTTATAGGTAAGATGGTGAAAATTATAGGCTGGTATGATAACGAAATGGGATATTCTAGCAGAATAGTTGACTTAATACTACGGATTTCTACAAAATAATATATATTGCAGTTGAATAATCAGAATTTCTTATGAATTTGCTATTAGTACGTTTTCTTATAGCGCTTTTTCTTTCTTATCCTGTGATAAGTATTGCCCAAGAAAGAGAGAATATAGAGGAAACGCTTACCAATGATAAAATAGACTCGCTTCTTAAGCGAGCTGTAATTGCAGTTTCTGATCGCAATTACAATCAAGCCATTGATATACTAAAGTATTCTAGAGACCTTGCAACTGGCATAGGCCACACAAAGCGCATAGGTCTTGCATCTGGAACTCTTGCAAAACTTTATTTCCAACTTAATGATTACGAAAAAGCTCTTGTTGAAAACGAACGCGCAATAGCTTTACAGAAAGAAACTAAAAGCCTCGATCTCTTAGGACAGAGTTACATCACAGCCACTCAACTCGCTCTTATAAAAAAAGATACAACAACCGCTCTAACCTATATTGCAAATGGTATTGTAACTCTAGAAAACAGTAATCGAGACGACCTTAAAGCCCAACTACACACGTTAAAAGGTGACATTTTAAGAGATAGCGAAAGTCACCTAGACGCCATTTCATCTTACAATAAGAGTATTGAATACGCAAAAAATGAAAAAAGTGACTATCTAAAAACTCAAGCCCTGACTAATAAGGCATTAAGCCTTGCTCAATTGAGAAGACTTGAAGAAGCAGATGAGACATTATTAGAAGTTGAATCTTTGTTAAGTTCTAATAATTATCCCAGCATAAATAGTACACTTTTTAAAGTTAAGCACCTTGTTGCGCAAGGACGAGGCAACTACAGAGAGGCTAATGATTATTTAACATCATATTATCAGGCAACAGATCAAAATACACTAAGCACAGTGTCAAGCGTTCCATTACCTACATCAGAGAGCCCAGAACTTGATGAAATGGTAAAACGACTAGAAAAAACTATTGAAATCGAAGAGGATAGAAACTCTAGAGCAATGAGACTTACACTTGTACTCAGTATTGCCCTCTGCTCTATCCTTGCCTTGCTTACCTTATCATTATACAAGAATAACAACCTTAGAGCAAAAGCTAATGAGCTTTTGCAAGCTAAAAACGTAGAGCTTGTAATTGCAAGAGATAATGCAGAAAAAGCGTCCATGGTAAAAGCCCAGTTCTTGTCCACAATAACGCATGAGCTACGAACACCTATGTATGCTGTTACAGGATTAACACACTTACTCCTTTCTGAAAACCCAACAGAAGATCAGAAAAAGCACCTTGACTCTCTCAAATTTTCTGGAGAGTATCTACTTTCCCTTATAAATAACATACTTGACCTCAATAAACTAGAGGCAAATAAAGTAGAGGTAGAAGAAACAGCATTTAACATTAAAAAACGTATTGAAGATGTGTTATTTGCCTTAGGTAAATCTGCTAGAGATAAAGGAAATAAATTACATATTGACTTTGATCCAAATATCCCTACAGAACTTCTGGGAGATCCATTAATGATTTCTCAAGTACTAATCAACCTAGTAGGAAACGCGATAAAATTCACTCGAGATGGTGACGTATGGGTTCGCGTACAGAAGATTAGCCAAGGCGAATCAGACATTAAACTACACTTTGAAATTGAAGATAATGGCGAAGGAATTTCAAAAAAGAAACAAAAGACAATTTTCCAAAACTTCACTCAAGGCTCTGTAGCTATTAATAGAAAATTTGGCGGTACAGGCTTAGGGCTATCTATTGTTAAGAATCTACTAGACCTACTTAATAGCGAGATATTATTAGAAAGCACCTTAGGCAAGGGAACTACTTTTAAATTTGATCTTAATTACAACTTGATCAAGACACTACCAGGTGAAGCAAATGCAAATGAAATCGTGTACGAAATAGATTATAATGCCCTTGAGAATCGTCACATACTTGTAGTAGAAGACAATAAGATTAACCAGATGATTACTCGGAAGATTCTTGAAAAGAACAAAATCACCTGCGAAACAGCTGATAACGGGGAGATTGCTGTTGAAAAAGCACGCACAGAAAAATTTGACCTTATTCTAATGGATATACATATGCCTGGAATAAGTGGCATAGAAGCTACAGAACAAATTCGTTTGTTTGATAAAGACATCCCTATACTAGCACTTACCGCTGTTACGATAGACGAAAACATTGATGAATTCCATGCTGTTGGATTTAATGACATTATCCCTAAACCATATAAGGTAGAAGAGTTTTTCCAAAAAATCTACAACGGACTTAGAAATAGCAAAGTACTTAGCTAAAACGCTCTGTTGAAATTTACTTGCTTTTAAAAACCTGAGACAAAGTTTTTAATCTCTCCAGATAACAACTCTTCACCATCCAGAAATTGCGCCTTTATAGGCAAATAGAACAAGTCCCTCATCTTAAGCAAAGGACGAAGTCTTACATAATCTTTTTCTGTAGTAAGGATACAATCTAATGTTTCAAGCATTTCGATCTCAGAGCTTGTAAAATTATGATGATCTCCATACGCCTCATGAGAAAATGACAACCCTTGACTAGCTAAATACGCCGACAGCGGTTTAGGGTTTGCAATTCCCGTTACTAGCGTAACCTTTTTAACCTTAAGACGGTTTAACGGTACGGGCCCTAGAGCAGAATATACCTTCTCATCATATGAGATTGTTGAAAAATATACTTGCTGAGTTTTATTTACATTTAAAGAATCAACAATAGATAGTTGTTCTTGTGAACTTAAATTCTCTGGACATTTAGTTACAACTACGACCTCTGCCCTACTTGCGCCAGCTCGAGGTTCTCTTAAGTTTCCAGCAGGCAGCAAGAAGTCGTTGCTATACAAATCACTATATGCTGTTAATAGCATATAAAACCCAGCCCCTACCTTTCTATGCTGGTAAGCATCGTCTAAAACTACAACTTCAGGTGGATCAACTTTTGACAACAAGGTTTCGATTCCTGTTTGACGATCTTCACAGACTGCAACTTGGATATTATTAAATTTTTGAGCAAACTGCAATGGCTCATCACCTACCATAGTTGCTTGATTTTCTGGATTAACATCCAGATATCCTTTCGTTTTTCGTCCGTAGCCCCTACTTAGCGTAGCTACTCGGTAATCATCCTGTAAAAGCCGAACTACAAACTCAGTCATTGGGGATTTCCCAGTTCCTCCCACACTTAAATTACCCACACATATCACTGGAACATCATATTTTTTTGACTTAAATATTCCGGTGTCATAGAGCTTATTTCGCGTAAGCGTAACTAAATAATAAATTCCCGCAACGGGAAATAACAAGAGACGTAGTTTTCTCATAAAACGAAGGTATCATTTTTTATCTTTACGCTTATGAAGGTACAAGATGTAAGTAATTTAATTAATGAATGGGCACCACTTGCTTATGCAGAAGATTTTGACAATGTCGGTCTTCTTGTAGGTGACCCTTACCAAGAAGTGAGCAATATTCTTGTCTCACACGATGCACTTGTAAATGTAGTTGATGAGGCAATTGCAAAAAAATGTAATCTCATTGTTTGCTTTCATCCTATAATTTTCTCAGGATTAAAAAGGCTTACATCAAGCAACTATGTACAAAGAGTAGTTCAAAAGGCCATTAAAAATGATGTTGCCATTTTTGCAATTCACACAGCATTAGATAACGTAGAACACGGTGTTAACTTTGGGATGTGCAAAGCCCTCAATCTATCAAATACTAGGATTCTAAGCCCTAAACAACATCATATTTACAAACTCACCACTTATGTTCCCCACGCTTCTGTAAAGAGCGTTACTGATTCATTATTTCAAGCTGGAGCTGGAAGTATAGGCAATTATGAAGAGTGTAGCTTTGAAGTAAAAGGTCAAGGCTCTTTTAAAGGAAATGAAAACTCTACCCCTGTGATAGGGAGTAGAGGCACAAAACATATTGAACCAGAGACACAAATACATCTTACGTTTGAAAAACACCTTAAGTCTAAAATTTTACAAACGCTTTTTGAAAATCATCCTTATGAAGAAGTTGCATATGAGATTACCTCACTAGAAAATACGCTACAAAGTGTAGGCATGGGTATGTTAGGTGAGCTTGATAAAGAAATGAGTGAAATGGATTTTTTAGCTTTCGCGAAAGCGCAATTTAAAACAGGTGGTATACGTCATTCACAATTGTTGGGTAAGCCTGTAAAGAAAATAGCCGTACTAGGAGGCAGCGGAGCCTTTGCCATCAAAAGTGCAAAAGCTCAAGGAGCCGATGTACTAGTTACTTCAGATTTAAAATATCACGACTATTATCAAGCTGAAAGCCGCATCCTTTTGTGCGATGTGGGACATTATGAAAGTGAGCGATATACGAAAAACCTAATATGCGATTATCTTACAGAAAAAATTAGTACTTTTGCAATCATTTTATCTGAGGAAAATACCAATCCTATCAACTATTTTTAACGTATGGCAAAGAAGAAAGAAGCAACAGTAGAAGAAAAACTACGCTCGCTTTACGATTTACAACTTATAGATTCACGTGTGGACGAGATCCGCAATGTACGTGGAGAGCTTCCACTGGAAGTTGAAGACCTTGAAGATGAAGTAGCTGGTCTTAACAAGCGCATCGAGAAGTTAGAAAACGATTTAAAATTGGTAGACGACTCTATCAAGGCTAAAAAAATCCAGATAGATGACTCAAAAGCATCTATTAAAAAATACTCTGAGCAGCAAAAAAACGTACGTAACAACCGTGAGTTTAATGCTTTGAGCAAAGAAGTAGAGTTCCAAGAACTTGAAATTCAACTTGCAGAGAAAAATATCCGTGAGTATAAAGCACAGATTGAGCAAAAAGGAGAAGTTATCACGCAAACTAAGCAACGCCTTGGAGAACGTGAGAATCACCTTAAGCACAAGAAAAACGAGCTAGATGCTATTCTTTCTGAAACAGAGAAAGAAGAACAAGCACTTCTAGCTAAAAGTGCAGAATATGAAACTAACATTGAAGACCGTTTAGTTAAAGCCTACAAGAGAATTCGTTCTAGTGTACGTAACGGCCTTGCTATTGTACCTATAGAGCGTGGAGCATCTGGGGGATCTTACTTTACAATCCCACCACAAGTACAGGTTGAGATTGCTGGACGTAAGAAAATTATCACAGATGAGCATTCTGGTCGTATCTTAATAGATAGCGAACTAGCAAACGAGCAACATGAGAAAATGGTAAAGCTTTTTAAGAAGCTCTAACCACTTTTCCTTACAACATTAAAAAGTCTTCTATTTATAGAGGGCTTTTTTTTGCCTATTAGTTATAATAAGGATATTTTATAATTACAGAATAGGACAATCATAGATTAAATGACGAGTGCTTATAACATATGACCCATTTTGATTAACAAAACCATAACAACAATCTCAACTCTTATGGTGTACTTTTATAGACTTTAAATAAACATTTATGAAATTACTTGCCTCCCTTGCTACACTCATTACTTTTATGGCTTGCAACCATGATCCTAAACCTATGACTGAGCCTACAGCTATGCTTAACCCAGTAGAAACGACGTTTCAAGATGGGATGAGTAGAGCATATTTTGCTAGTGGATGTTTCTGGTGTGTAGAGGCAGTTTTTGAAAGGGTAAAAGGTGTTGACGAGGCAGTAAGTGGCTACAGTGGCGGCAAAGAAGACAATCCAACTTACAAACAAGTGAGCTACGGAAATACAACTCATGCTGAAGCTGTGGAAGTAATTTATGACCCAAAGGTAATCTCTTTTCAACAGCTGGTAGATGTGTTTTTTGGATCACAAGACCCTACTACAAAAAATCGTCAAGGCCCAGATGCTGGACCTCAATATCGTTCTATCGCTTTCTATCAAAACGATAGCGAGAAAAAAATAATAGATGAAACTATTGCTGCCTTAAATGAATCTACATACAATGGTCGCATAAGCACTCAAGTGCTACCGTTTCAAAAATTTTGGATTGCCGAAGACTACCACCAAGATTACGAGAAAAACAATCCAAATAACCCATATATTCAAAATGTTTCTATCCCAAGATATAGACGTTTTGCACAGAAATTTCCAGAACTACTTAAAGAGGATGCGCACTAAACTTTAGTAGCTTTTATCTCAAAAATTAATGGATATAAATGGTCTTTACTTTCGTAAAGGCCATTTTCATTTATAACCAAATCCGGAAGAACATCATAAGGAGAAGCATGGTGCTCTCTTAAAAATTCTACTTTGAGACCGGCATCTATAAGAGCTGTAACCACTTCACCTAAACCGTGATTCCATCCGTACTCCTTACTTATCATCGTCGCATGTGGCTGAGCATAAGTGCCCTCATATTCTTCGTAAATTGGCTCATCTTGGTTGTAGCCATATTTCATTACAGGCCTATCTCCTGTATAATCAAACATCCACACGATGGGGTGAAACTCTACCATATAGAACGTTCCTCCACTCTTTAATCGTTCTGCAATCACAAGCGCCCAAGGTTTTAAATCTGGCAACCACCCTATCACACCATAACTTGTAAAAACAACATCAAACTGCTCTTTAATATGTATTGAAGTATCGAGAACATTACAACACACAAATTCGGCAGACAAACCTAGTTGTTTGTTTAGCTTTCGCGAAAGCGTAATTGCCTCCTCACTAATATCTACTCCTGTTGCCAGAGCACCCATCCTTGCCCAACTCAACGTATCTTGTCCAAAATGACACTGAAGATGGAGTAAACTTTTACCATTTACATCTCCCAAAGCATCAAGCTCATAGCTATTAAGAGAATTTTTACCATCTAAAAATGATGGCATATCATAGAAGCTACTCTCTGCATGTATAGGGACTTTCTTTTCCCAAGTTTCCTTGTTTGTGCCAAAGTAATCCTGAAACTGCTCTTTCATAATCCGTATTTTTGGAAATAATGAAAAAGATACTACATTTTGACGACGACGCAATTAGCGCAATGGATAAGCGTTACCGTGCGAACTTTATTAATAGTGTTACGGGATATAAAAGCGCCAACCTGATAGGTACTATATCTAAGGATGACCATGAAAATCTAGCTGTTTTTAGTTCTGTCACACACATAGGAAGTAGCCCTGCTATGTTAAGCTTTATCATGAGACCTACTACGGTCCCTAGACATACATATAAAAACATTAAAGAGACGGGAGTTTTTACAGTGAACCACATTAATACTGAAATCATCTCACAATCACACCAAACAGCTGCAGCTTACGAGGAAAACGTTTCAGAGTTTAACGCTACCGGATTACAAACTGAATATTTAAATAACTCGAAAGCACCATTTGTAAAACAAGCACATATTAAAATTGCCTGCGAATACGTAAATGAATACAAAATTGAGGAAAATGGGACTATTTTAATGATAGGAGCTATTAAGGAAATCTTTATACCAGATAACTGCCTAGATGAAGATGGATGGATTGATCTAGAAGCATCTATGGGAGTAACCATAAACGGACTTGACGCTTATGCTTCTCCAAAACTTATAGACAGATTTTCTTATGCAAAACCTGATAAGCAAACCACTTCTATCAAGAAGTAACAATGCTCATCTGTTTTAATACTATCTTTGTAACACCCATTTATTCCTAAGAAAAATCCAGGAAACAATTAAAAACTAAACGATGAAACTTTCTAACATACCTAAAATAAAACATACAGATTCCAATAACTTTTTCCTACTATGTGGCCCATGCGCTATAGAAGGAGAAGATATGGCAAAGCGCATTGCAGAGAAGGTGGTAAAAATTACCGACACTCTAAAAATACCATATGTTTTTAAAGGAAGTTTTAGAAAAGCAAATCGTAGTAGAGTAGATAGTTTTACGGGTATAGGAGATGAAAAAGCTCTTGAGATTCTAGCAAAGGTTTCTGCAGAATTTGATGTACCTACTGTAACAGACATTCACGAAAGTTCTGATGCTGCTCTCGCAGCACAATATGTAGATGTATTACAAATTCCTGCATTTTTAGTAAGACAAACTTCTCTTGTAGTCGCTGCTGCCGAAACAGGAAAAGTAGTAAACCTAAAAAAGGGACAATTCATGTCTCCAGAATCTATGAAGCATGCTGTACAAAAAGTGCATGACACAGGTAATGAAAATGCTTGGATTACAGATCGCGGGACTATGTTTGGTTATCAAGATATGATTGTAGATTTTAGAGGAATTCCTACGATGAGACAGTATGCCCCTACGGTACTTGATGTTACACATTCTTTACAACAACCTAATCAATCAAGTGGAGTTACTGGTGGAAGACCAGATATGATTGAAACTATAGCAAGAGCCGGAATTGTAAATAATGTAGACGGACTGTTTATTGAAACGCACTTTGACCCTGCAAATGCAAAAAGTGATGGCGCAAATATGCTTGACCTTGCATATCTTGAGCAATTATTAAGCAATCTCGTAGCGATTAGAAAAGTCGTAAACACACTTTAAATTTAAGACAAACCCAAACCCTCAAATACGCTTTAAAATCTCAAATATAAGAGAGCATAACTTCTATTAATTAAAAGTTTGCTTAACATATATTTCTCATCACTGTCTACTGCTTTTTCGTAACTTCGTTTTATATGTTAAAACAGCAACTTAATTTTAAACTTTCGCAAAAGCTTTCTCCTCAGCAAATCCAGCTGATGAAGCTTATCCAACTTCCTACGCAGGCGTTTGAACAAAAAATCAAACAAGAGCTGGAAGAAAATCCCGCGCTCGATAGCGGCAAGGAGGAAGTACAAGATGATTTTGAAGAGTTTGACAATACTGATGACTTCGATGAAGCGCCAGAAGTTGAAATTAATGTGGATGATTACCTAAGTGATGATGAAATCCCAGAGTATCGCCTGAGCGCAAATAATTATAGTGCAGATGATGAGGACAAACAAGTCCCTTATGCTTCTGGAACATCATTTAATCAATATCTAAAAACACAACTCAATACCGTAAGAATATCTTCTGAAGAGCGCGAGGTGGCCGAATTTATCATAGGCTCTCTAGATGAAGCAGGATACCTGAGACGTCCGCTAGCAGATCTTATGGACGATCTAGCTTTTACTCAAAACATCTACACATCTGAAGAGGTTATAGAAAAAATGCTTTTTAAAGTGCAAGATCTTGATCCTGCAGGTGTCGGCGCACGTAATTTACAAGAATGTCTGGTGCTACAACTAGATAGAAAACCAGCTACAAAATCTGTATCGCTAGCTGTTGACATTCTTGAAAAGTCTTTTGACCATTTTAGCAAGAAGCATTACAAAAAGCTTATGGCTAAGTTCCACATAACCGAAGAGGAACTTAAAGATGCTATTAATGAGATAGAGCATCTTAATCCAAGACCAGGAGGATCATACTCTAGTAACACAAAAATAGTAGAGCACGTTGTTCCAGACTTCACCATACGCATAGTAGATGGCGAGCTAGAACTCTCACTAAATGGTCGTAACGCCCCAGAACTTAAGGTCTCTCGAGATTATAGTAACATGCTTAAAGGTTACAAAGAATCTAAGGAGCGCACCAAAGCACAGAAAGATGCGGTAATGTTCATTAAGCAAAAACTTGATGCAGCCAAATGGTTTATAGAAGCCATTATACAGCGACAGCAAACACTTTTTGTCACTATGAGTAGCATCATGCATTATCAAGAAAAATACTTCTTGACTGGCGATGAGCGCAACCTAAGGCCTATGATATTGAAAGATATCGCTACAGAAATTGGAATGGATGTATCCACCGTTTCTCGAGTAGCAAATAGTAAATATGTAGACACACCTTACGGAACAAAACTTATTAAAGAGTTCTTTTCTGAGAGCATGACAAATGATCAAGGTGAAGAAGTATCTACACGTGAGATCAAAAAAATCTTAGAAATGGTTATCGAGGAAGAAGATAAGCGCAAGCCTCTTACAGATGATAAACTTGCGGGCATTTTAAAAGAAAAAGGATACCCTATAGCACGTAGAACGGTAGCTAAATATCGCGAACAACTAGATCTTCCAGTAGCGAGATTACGTAAACAGATTTAATGAAATTTTTAATACGTAGCTTTTCCTATATTTTTCACCCTCTATTTATGCCGCTGAGTGGTGTTTTGTATTACTTCTACATTTCACCTAGATATTTTAATAATGAGTTCATGTACTCTAAAGTTTTTGCGGCGGCTATAATGACCACTGTAATACCCATTTTAAGCTTCTACATGCTTAAAAACCTACAACTCGTCTCAAGTATACACCTCAAGGATGTAAGGGAGCGCAAATGGCCGCTACTTATGCAGATGGTATTCATCTTTCTATTAATAAGATTAATATTTGACGGTTATGAGATTCCCGCACTTTATTTTTTCTTTGTCGGAATTTTAGGAGCTAGTTCTGGAGCATTCTTACTATCTCTTTTTAAGTTTAAAGCAAGTCTTCACATGATAGGACTCTCGGGAGTTTTATTCTTTATTATAGGACTCAGTCTTCACTATGGCTCAAACATGCTTCCCTGGATTGCAGTCGGGATTTTTGCTTGTGGCGCAACAGCTACATCGAGACTCGATGCAAAAGCCCACACTCCTATTGAACTTATTTTAGGATTTATAATAGGTGCCGCTTCGCAGTTTCTAGTTTACCCCTATTGGCTATAATAATAATAGTAGTAGTAGTAGTAGTGTCACGCTTTCGCGAAAGCGTACACTTATAAGAAGTAAAAAATTAATCCCAAACGAATCACCTGAAGGTTGACGTTATCGCCATCTATTTGCGCGCCGTCATTAAATAGGGTGCTTAAACCATAATACCCTTGAAAATTAAAAGCTCCGTAGCCAAAAGAGAATGATGGTCCGTACTGAAAGTTATTTATCTCAGGTAAATCTGTACGAACAACATCAGAACTCGCATCTTGAAAAGTAGATTTGAACCTGAATAAATAACCTAATTTTACTCCAGTATGTATACGCCAAAAACTGTACTTGGTCGTTGTAGATGTGCGCCATCTATATTCAAGAGGAAACTCAAGAGTATATGTAGTAAATCTATTTACATCTTCGTTTATCTGATCATCAAGGATTTCATAATTTGTCACATTACCCGCGACTTCGTCGCGTATAAATAAGTTTTGATTATACGTATCTAGCGCAAGACCTATTCCCACACCAATAGCTTTATTCCGGCGCTTATTGATTGGAAAATCCCTAATAATTCCAGCCTGTATTCCGGCACTAAGACCATTTTGACTAAAGTCTGCTGGCTTATTACTTAATAAATTAAATGTAACACCTACATAGACTTGATCTTCTCTATACAAGGAATCAACCTCCTCCTCATACGAAATAGCTTCCTCTTGAGCCATAAGACCAATAGTGAGAAATAAAATGGTTAAAAATAGGTAGTATTTCAAGTGGAAGAATTTGTAACAAATATAAGAGAAATGACAATGAGTATTGAAAATAAAAAAACGCCTTGAGTTACCTCAAGACGTTTTTTTACTAATTTAATATAGGACTATTGCGTTACAGCATCATCCGTTTGTGTGGTAATATAAATTACCTTAAGCATGTTTGCTTGTCTAAGCTCCTGCTTTACGTCATATACCAAACCTGAATTAGTTTCCTTATCTACTTTAAAGGCAACCATTACACGGTCTTTAAGCTCATCTCTAAGCTTTTCACGCTCTTCGAGTATTGCTGGTTGTACTTCGTTTATGTTTACAAACTTGTCTCCAATTTGTATTTTCCCTTCTGTACCAAGGTTCTTATATCCCTCTCCTGGAGTACCAGCAAAGATGTATACACTTCGATCCTTTTTAAGCTTCTCAGTTTGATCTGCTGAAGGTAAAATTTGAGCTACTTTAACGTCATTTTTACGTAACACCGTAGCTACCATAAAGAAGAATAATAACATAAATACAATATCTGGTAAGGAAGCAGTATTAACCGCTGGTAATTCCTTAGCACCGCCTTTTCTAAATTTTGACATATTGTTATTGTTTTTATATTAGTTATTAGGGTCTACTTCAGAAAGCTTCTGAGGATACATGTTCTTGATAATATCAAGTTTTTTCTCAGTTGCATCTTCGTTACCCTTAAAAACACCTTCATCTATCGCTTTACTTACTTCGGTGTACTTCCACCCGTATAAACGTTGCGATTCTCTATCACGTAAGAAATTATATGCTCCTACTAGCTCATTTTGAACTGTAATAAAAGACTCGTAAGATGACTCACGAAGACTCTTTACAGTAACAATAGCCTTATCAGGATAATCCGATGAACTCGGATTACGTTCTCCCTGACAATAGTCACAATACCCTTCTTGTCCTTTTGGTACTCCCCCATTATCTAGGAAAGCAATGGCTGCTGCTTGAAGATCTTTCATCTCCATAGGCTCATTTTCAACCAAAAGCTGTTCTTCATTGTTTACAATAACAACAAAAAGGTTCTTTTCTTTTATGATAGGAGGCTCCACATTCTCAGGTTGCTCTGGCGGTAACGCTCTTACTAGACCTCTATCTTTTTCAATGGTAGTAGTTACCAAGAAGAAGATAAGTAGTAAGAATGCGATGTCTGCCATAGACCCTGCATTAATTTCTGGTGCATTTCTCCTAGCCATAATTATTTATTTACAAGTTTCTTAGCTCCAGAAATAACCATTAATACAATTGCGACAGCCGCAAGAATAAAGAATGCATTAATACCAGCGCTTACCCATTGTGAACCACTAGCAGATAGAATTTCTCCGTCTTTCATTGCAACTTCTTCTGCTCCGCTTGCAGCGAAGTAAGATATAGCAACTACTAACAAGAATGCTCCAGCACCTATTAGTGTATTCTTTGCGTTACCCGAAAATAGACCTTTGATAACAAAAATCGCTACGAGTATTACTGCGATACCTATAACTATCCATGCAAGGAGAATCATGATATCAACAAGGTTCTGTGAGTCACCACCTACGATGGCTTCATTGTTTGCCCATACCATACCAGCAACAACAAGTGCTACGATACCTACGATACCAACAATGAGTTTTAAAATTTTATGTAATCCCATAATATGTATGAATTTTTAAGATTACTATATATTACTTCTTGTAACGTACAAGCATGTCCATCAATGTGATTGATGCATCTTCCATATCGTTTACGATACTGTCAATTTTTGCAATAATATAGTTATAGAATATTTGAAGAATAATAGCCACAATCAGTCCAAATACTGTTGTAAGAAGTGCTACTTTAATACCTCCTGCTACAAGAGCTGGATTCATATCACCCGCTGCTTCAATTCTATCAAAGGCTTGAATCATACCGATTACCGTACCCATGAAACCAAGCATTGGTGCAAGAGCGATAAATAATGAAATCCAAGATACGTTCTTTTCAAGTTGTCCCATTTGAACACCACCATAAGCTACAACAGCTTTTTCAGCAGCTTCTACTCCTTCATCTACACGGTCAAGACCTTGGTAGTAGATAGAAGCAACAGGCCCCTTAGTGTTACGACATACTTCTTTTGCAGCTTCAACACCACCACTATTTAATGCATCTTCAACATCTTGAGCTAACTTCTTAGTGTTAGTAGATGCTAGGTTAAGATATATAATACGCTCAATAGCAATTGCAAGTCCTAAAATAAGACATAAAAGTACAATCCCCATGAATCCAGGACCTCCTTCAATGAATCGTTTTTTCAAATCTTGCGTAAAAGAAAGCTCTTCTGCTACGGCTTCATCTTGAAAAGATGCACCAGAATCTACATTCGCAACGATTTGTTGGATTTGTACTGGAAGGGTTGTTTGTGCGTTACTGGCGTTTGCTGTGAATGTGCTTAACACTACTACAGCGGCAATTGCCATGATAGAGAATAATTTTTTCATTGCTCTTGATCTTAAAGTTTAAATTAGTAAAGGGTTAAATATAGTAATTAATTAGATTAACTGTAACAAATATAGAAAAGCATCGTCTTATTTTAATTACAATTATTTTAGTATGTAATCTCTAAAGTAGCGTGCTTTCGCTAAAATTCGCATGAAATACTTCTAATTCTATCACAAAATAATTACTTCACGTTATTGTGAAATCTTTTGAGAAAGCAAGTATATGAAAGTATGCTGTAATTTCTTACTACCTTGATACTTTTTTAATAGAAACACCTCATTATTGTGAAAAAATAAATAGTCTTTTCTATATCTTGAGTTTTTTACTAAGAAAAAACACCTGTAAAATTGGAAAATACTAGTTCTTGACAAAGCAAAAAAAAGCTCTCAATTTTATTTGAGAGCTTTTCTTTAAAATAACTAATAGTATGTTGCTGAATACTTACATTTTCTCTATAATAAACTCTGACCTTCTATTAATTTGATGCTGCACTTCATCGCATTGCACTCCATTAGAACAATCATTAAGCAATTGCGTTTCTCCAAAGCCTTGAGCAGACAATATTCTCTCCTTTGCTATTCCTTGTCTTATTAAGTAATTTTTGGTTGATATAGCCCTTCTTTGCGAGAGCTCCATATTATAATTATCATCTGCGCGGGCATCCGTATGAGATTCTATTCTAATCTCTATAGATGGTTGTTGAGACAACAGTGTTACAATCTTATTGAGCTCCATAGCAGCGTCTGGACGTATGTAGTCCTTATTGAGATCAAAGAATATAATTCCAACCTTAATTTTAAGTAGACCTCCATCTTCCACAATAAGTTCACTTAGCGTTTCAAGATCTAAGGGAACTACAGTTTCTGATGAGATACTAGAAGTAACAATATTTTTTGAATTAGGAGTGTACCCTAATTTATTCACTTTTATATCATATTGCTCAGCACAGTCAAGGTCAAAATTAAAAACATAATCTCCATTCCTTTTACTTACGGTTTCAGAAAGCTTAACTCCATTCTCCCCAAATAAAGAAACTGTAGCATCCGCTATACGCTCTTGCGTACGTGCGTTAATCACATACCCTTTAACAAGTTGCTTACAATCGTTTACAACATCTTCAGGAGCAATACGCTGTATTGCATAAATATCATCATCGCCTACTCCTCCTTCTCTGTTTGAACATACAAAACCTTGCTCTCCTTCTTCGTTAATAATGAAACCAAAATCATCCAACTTACTGTTAAGTGGCTTACCTAGGTTACGAGGGTCCGAGAATAAATCATTATCCATATTACTTTCAAAAACATCTAATCCACCAACACCTAAATGTCCATCCGAAGCAAAGTACATCACTCCCTTTGCAATAAAAGGAAACATTTCTCTTCCTGATGTATTCACTTTTGGCCCTAGATTTCGAGGTGTAGAATATGTATTATCCCCCAATATATCTACTACAAATATATCTGTAGCGCCTATTGTTCCTGGCATGTCTGACACAAAATAAAGTTTACTACCATCTTCACTAAGCGTAGGATGACCCGTAGAGTAATCCTTACTATTAAATGGCAGTTCACGCACATCACTCCAGTCGTCCTTTCTATCTAGACTGTCATTCCTAACCGCAGTATATAATTTAAGATGGCTAATTCCATCCTCTCCTCTTTTTAAATCTCCATCATAGTTATTTCTAGTAAAGTAAATACGATTACCATCATTAGTAAAAGCAATTGTAGCCTCGTGATATTTTGTATTTATAATCTTAGAAAATATTTTTTCTCTTTTTACTTCATTCTCGGCAGCGTTTATTTGTCCTATATAAAAATCTAAAAATGGCTGATCGTTCCAATGATACCTTCTTTTGATATAATAAGACGTATCCACAGCAGATGAGTACACAAGTTTATTTCCATAATATGCAGGTCCAAAATCTGAATACGCTGTATTTATTGACAAGTTTTTAAGCTCAAATTGCGCAGGAATCGCTAGCACATCTGCCAGAGTGCGTTCTTTCTGAGCATAATCATCAATACGTTTATCATTTTTAGTTGACGCTTTCGCGAAAGCTTTCATCCACTTTTTTGCCGCTTTATAATCCCCAATACCTTGAAGTGAGTGTGCAAATCGAAATAAATACTCAGCATCGACTTCATCTCTATATTGACTCACAAGCAGATCATACCACTTATAAGCCTCCTCCATATTAGTATTGAAGTAATATGAATCTCCAGCCTTCTGCAGAAGAACCATAAAATTATCTCCTCTATCTATTGCTTTCTCATAGACAGCTGCCGCTTCAACATAGCGCATTTGTTCAAATAACTTATCTGCGTTTTTATATGTTTTCTGTGCAAAGAGAGAGACAGAAAAAAGTAGCAGAAGTATCGTAATATTCTTTGTCATTATTTATAATTTAAAAGAAACGAGGTGATTTAATTTTCTTTGTTTTTGAGATAAGATCAAATCTCATTGTAATCTCATGGCTTCCAGTATTAAATCGCTGTAGTTCTGTAGTAGTATAATCATAAGAATACCCTACCAGTAGCTGTGGTGTTATCTGGAATCCTGCAAGACCACTTACAGAATCATCCCATCTATAAGAAAGCCCTAATCTCAGCTTTTCATAAAACATAAAATTTGCAGATAAATCCACAATAAGCGGAGCTCCCGTAACACTCTTTACAAGGAAAGCTGGTTTAAATTTTGTCGTACTACTAAGATCTGTAACAATACCTCCTATTATAAATAAGTGAAGTCTTTCGGCAGCTACAGTTTGCTGTATATCATCATAGGTTTGATCTGTAAATAAATTTGGGATTGAAAACCCAAGATAGTTACGATCATTATGCCAATAGACACCTGCTCCTAGAGTAGGTAAAAATTCACTCACATTATTTTGAAAAAGTACATCTTGACTTTGAGCATTACCCTTAGAAAAATCAATATCTAAGAAACGCCCACCTCCTTTTAACCCAAACGAAAGCTTACGAGTGTCTGAAGTCATTATCGTATATGAAAAATTAAGATCTAGATACGTTTCCTTAGAGGGACCAAGTTCATCGTTTGCTATTGCCAAACCAAGACCTACATGTTCACCAATTGGAGTGTCTAAGGAAAAAGTCTGTGTTCTAGGAGCTCCATCAAGACCAACCCATTGCGATCTCAACACCCCAATCGCAGAAGCGTGACCTCTAGATCCAGCATATGCTGGATTTACACTCAATGTATTGTACATATATTGTGTAAACTGGGGATCTTGCTGCGCAAATAGCGTTTGGAAGGATAGACCTAATAAACCTACTATTAATACTCTAAGCTTTACATTCATACTTTTTATTTTTAGTGCTTATACACCTTAAATTATCTGTTTATATATAACCATCCTGCACGACCTGAACTTCCATCATTAAGGTCTAAAAGATAATAATATGTTCCTACTGGCAGTTTCTCACCTCTTTCAACTGTTGCTCGACCATTTGAAGTACCATCAAAGTTATTTTGATAGTTTGCTTCTTCAAAAACAACATTACCCCATCTGTTATAAATGCGAAGAACATTGTTAGGATAATTTTGTAATCCTTGAATAACAAAGGTTTCATTTACACCATCGCCATTTGGAGAAATTTCATTGAATATTTCCAAATCTTGCTCTACATCCAATACTGTAATAGTAGGATCATCTGGTTCACCATCATTATTCTCATCATTATCTGTAGGGTTTGTAGGATCATCTGAAACATCTGTTACAATGGCTCCATTTGCAGTTCTTGCAGTTACAGTAGCTGTGTTTAAAACACTTCCGTTGGCCACATCCTCATTAGTAAGAATATAACTAGCGCTGAATGTAGAACTGTCAGTCTCCCCTATTGCGAGATCAATTGGACCTCCATCTACCTCTACTAAGCTATCGTCGACACTTACATCAAACAATGGTGTGTTACCAGTATTTGTCACAGTAAACATGTATTCAATACGGTCACCTTGATCTACTATATTATTGAGGTTAGTATCAATGTATTCTCCCATTTTCTGTAAAGAAATATTAGCTACTTCAAACATTGTTACCGTAGGGTCATCTCCTGCTCCAGTATCGTCTGCAGGATTAGCACTATCCGACACATCCATAAGCGGCTGCCCCATTGCATCTATCGCACTTGCTTCTGCCGAGTTTATAATCATTCCTACCATGACATCATCTAGTGTAAGGACATATGCATCTACTGCAATTCCACTTTCTCCAGGCTGCAATGTACTAGGCACAATAGGTAGGTTACTTACTCCGATTGTACTATCGTTTATTTCAACATTAGTGACTGTTACATTCCCAGTATTAGTAACTGTAAACATATATAAGATTTCATCTCCCACATCTACGGTGTTACTATTGTTCGTGTCTTGTAGCTGGGCTGCTTTTACTAAATCAATACCTCCCATATCATCTATATCAAATACAACTGTATCTGCAGAGGTAACATCGTTATCAAATGGATCATTACCAATAGCCGTGGCTGTATTAGTAACACTTCCTGTATCAATATCCGCCTGTGTTAAGTTATAAGTAGCAGTTACATTACCTGTATCAGAAGGTGTGAGTACATCAATCACTCCAACAATACCACCTAATAATGGATCATTTACAACAACATCTGTAATAGTAACATTTCCGTTATTAACTACGACAAAGTTATATTGTAATTGATCACCCAAGTCTATAGAGCCATTACCATTTGTATCTAAATAAACGAACGTTTTAGTTATAACAATCACTGGATTTTGCTGCAAGAACACTTCCGTATCGTTATCAGGATCTCCATCTCCATCAGAATCTACTAGAACATCATTAGAAGGATCACCATCTCCATCAGAATCAACTCCACTTGTTGCAAAGTCTCTATCATGAGAAACATCTCTTACTTCATCACAATCTGCTCCCACAGGGTCTGCAACAATAAATGCAGTATTGAGCACGTAACCCGTATCAATATCATCTTGTGTGATAGTATATGTTTGTGTGGTTGTTAGAGATTGTCCAACTAATATTTCTTCAAATTCACCAACAAATCCTCCAAGAAGTGCGTCAAATATCTCTGCATTTAATAACGTAATGTTACCCGTATTTACAGCTGTAAATTGCCAAGTAATAATATCACCTGGGACTGGGTTTGTAACGTCACCACTAAATGCGATATCTTCTTTAAACAGAGATATATTAGGCATACATCCGAAATCAACAATTGTTGGGTCATCAGGATTACCATCTGTATTAGGATCAACGTTAGTGTTATCGTTCGGATCATCAGATGTGTCTACCACAGGTTCTCCGTTAGGTGCGCTTCCAGCAATAGTTGCTGTATTCACGACCATTCCAGCATCTACATCATCTTGTGTTAATGCGTAGGTCGCTGTGTAAATCCACACTTCATCTACATCAAGAACAGACACGTTACTTACATCTCCCGAATCAGGACCTGCAATAACACCTCCAAGTAATTGATCTGTTAGTACCGGATTTGCAACTGTTGTTGTTCCAGTATTTGTTAGAGTAAATGTGTATGTAATAATATCACCAGCTTGTAATCCATCACCTCCATCCTCAAGAACTCCAATCTTATCAAGATTCATACTTGCATCTTGAGGTATAAATGTATTAGTAGGATCATTATCATTACCAGTATTATCACCATCGTTGCCAGAATCAGACTCATCAGATACTGTCGCTCCATTTGGAGATGTACCGTTTACTTCAGCTTGATTTGTAACTACTCCAGCATCAATATCAATTTGCGTTAGCAAGTAGCTAGCTGCAAAGAAGAGCATATCTCCTGGGCTTGCATCAAAAGCATCTGCATCGCCATCTAAATCAACTCCGCCTCCTGTATATACAGGTACAGGCGTAGTACCAGTTCCTGAGAAGGCCGTTTCAACAAGTACTATATCAAATACTGCTACATTCCCAGTATTCTCTACAGTGTATGTGTAAGTAATTGTATTTGACGCAATGTCTATACTTGAACTCTTAACAAGAGTAAGCTCTGAAGAAGATGGTAGCGGAGTTACCGTATCATCATCACCAGCTCCAGAATCATCTGCTGGGTTACCAGAATCAGAATCATCACTTACCGTATTTCCGTTAGGATCCTCACCAGAAGCAACCGCTTCATTGATCACCTCTCCTGCGTTTACATCTGCCTGAGTAATGGTATAACTAGCCGTTAGTGTTTGATTGGCCATTGGAGCTAGACTCGCAATCGTACCTACTAAACTTGGCGTCAAATTAGTATCTGTCACATCAATCGATGTTACCGTTACATTACCTGTGTTAGTTACCACAAAAGTGTAAGCAATCATATCTCCAGGACTTACCACACCATCACCATTGGTATCTGCATAAGCACTAGTCTTTACAAGAGCTAAAGCAGGTGTTGCAGGTATTGGTAAGTTCGTTGGATCATTCGTATCATCTGCATCTGCATCTGAGTTTCCTGGTTGACCTTCGTCATCATTAGGATTTGCACTATCAGACACATCGGTTACAGCAACTCCATTTGGATCTGTTCCTGTTGCCGTTGCTGTGTTTTCTACATTCCCAGCATTTACATCGGCCTGAGTTAAGATATAGTTGGCTGTTACACTTCCCATCTCCGTAGGTTGTAACGTAGATGGAGTTACCACTGCATTACTAAGTCCTATCGTTGCATCGTTTACTGTAAGATTACTAACTGTTGTACTTCCAGTATTTGTTACTGTAAAGGTATAAGTCACTTGATCTCCTGCTCCTAATAAACCATCGCCGTTGGTATCTGTAAGTGCCGATACCGATTTCGCGAAAGCAATCTCACTCACCACAGGAAGTGGCGTTACAGTAGCATCATCATCAGCTCCAGTATCGTCAGCAGCGTTACCAGAATCAGAAGCATCTGTTACTGGGTTACCACTTGGATCTGTTGCCGAAGCTGTTGCTTCGTTCACTACCGTTCCAGCATTGATATCATCTTGTGTTAAAATATAGCTCGCAGTAAATGTAAGTACATCGCCAGGTGCTGCATCAAATGCGTCACCATTACCGTCAAGATCTCCGCCACCCATTTGGTATAATGGTGTAGGTGTTGTTCCAGTTCCCGAGAAGCTAGTCTCAGCTACCGTCACATCACTGGCAGTTACATTTCCGGTGTTTTCAACCGTGTAGATATAATCGATTTGATCTCCTACTGTAAGTCCGGCAGGAGCATTATCTACATACGTACTTGATTTTACAAGCTCAATCATTGGCATTGCAGGGATTGGAGTACTCGTCGTATCATCTCCAGCTCCAGTATCATCTGCAGCATTACCAGAATCAGAAGCATCTGTTACTGTCGCTCCTGCTGGATCTGTTCCGCTAGCAAGCGCTTCATTGTCTACAACTCCAGCATCAATATCTGCTTGAGTTAATACATAAGTAGCAGTAAACTGTAGCACATCTCCAGGACTTGCATCAAAAGCATCTGCATCACCATCCAAATCAAAACCTCCAGCTGAATAAACTGGCGTTGGTGTTGTTCCTGTACCTGTAAATGTAGTTTCTGCTATCGTAATGTCATTTACAGTAGTGTTACCAGTATTCTCAACGATATAGGTATAAGTAATACTATTAGTAGCCGCATCAAAAGAAGAACTCTTAACAAGAGTAAGCCCTGAAGAAGATGGCAGCGGAGTTACCGTATCATCATCACCAGCTCCAGAATCATCTGCTGGGTTACCAGAATCAGAATCATCACTTACCGTATTTCCGTTAGGATCCTCACCAGAAGCAACTGCTTCATTGATTACCTGCCCAGCATTTACATCTGCCTGAGTAATGGTGTAACTAGCCGTTAGTGTTTGGTTGGCCATTGGAGCTAGACTCGCAATTGTACCTACTAAACTTGGCGTCAAATTAGTATCTGTTACATCAATCGATGTTACCGTTACATTACCTGTGTTAGTCACCACAAAGGTATAAGCAATCATATCTCCAGGACTTACCACTCCATCACCATTGGTATCTGCATAAGCACTTGTCTTTACAAGAGCGAGTGCAGGTGTTGCAGGTATTGGTAAGTTCGTTGGATCATTCGTATCATCTGCATCTGCATCTGAGTTTCCTGGTTGACCTTCGTCATCATTAGGATTTGTACTATCAGACACATCGGTTACAGCAGCTCCATTTGGATCTGTTCCTGTTGCCGTTGCTGTGTTTTCTACATTCCCAGCATTTACATCGGCCTGAGTTAAGATATAGTTGGCTGTTACACTTCCCATCTCCGTAGGTTGTAATGTAGATGGCGTTACCACTGCATTACTAAGTCCTATCGTTGCATCGTTTACAGTAAGATTACTAACTGTTGTACTTCCAGTATTTGTTACTGTGAAGGTATAAATCACTTGATCTCCTGCTCCTAAAAGACCGTCGCCGTTGGTATCTGTAAGTGCCGATACCGCTTTCGCGAAAGCTATCTCACTCACCACAGGAAGTAGCGTCACAGTAGCATCATCATCAGCTCCAGTATCGTCAGCAGCGTTACCAGAATCAGAAGCATCTGTTACTGGGTTTCCACTTGGATCTGTTGCCGAAGCTGTTGCTTCGTTTACTACCGTTCCAGCGTTGATGTCATCTTGTGTTAAGATGTAGCTCGCAGTAAATGTAAGTACATCACCAGGTGCTGCATCAAATGCATCACCGTCACCATCAAGATCACCACCACCCATTTGGTATAATGGTGTAGGTGTTGTTCCAGTTCCCGAGAAGCTAGTCTCAGCTACCGTCACATCACTGGCAGTTACATTTCCGGTGTTTTCAACCGTGTAGATATAATCGATTTGATCTCCTACTGTAAGTCCGGCAGGAGCATTATCTACATACGTACTTGATTTTACAAGCTCAATCATTGGCATTGCAGGGATTGGAGTACTCGTCGTATCATCTCCAGCTCCAGTATCATCTGCAGCATTACCAGAATCAGAAGCATCTGTTACTGTCGCTCCTGCTGGATCTGTTCCGCTAGCAAGCGCTTCATTGTCGACAACTCCAGAATCAATATCTGCTTGAGTTAATACATAAGTAGCAGTAAACTGTAACACATCTCCAGGACTTGCATCAAAAGCATCTGAATCACCATCTAGATCAAAACCTCCAGCCGAATAAACTGGCGTTGGTGTTGTTCCTGTACCTGTAAATGTAGTCTCTGCAATCGTAATGTCATTTACTGTAGTGTTACCAGTATTCTCAACGATATACGTATAGGTAATACTATTAGAAGCCGCATCAAAAGAAGAACTCTTAACAAGAGTAAGCTCTGAAGAAGATGGTAGCGGAGTTACCGTATCATCATCACCAGCTCCAGAATCATCTGCTGGGTTACCAGAATCAGAATCATCACTTACCGTATTTCCATTTGGATCCTCACCAGAAGCAACCGCTTCATTGATTACCTCTCCTGCATTTACATCTGCCTGAGTAATGGTATAACTAGCCGTTAGTGTTTGGTTGGCCATTGGAGCTAGACTCGCAATCGTACCTACTAAACTTGGCGTCAAATTAGTATCTGTCACATCAATCGATGTTACTGTTACATTACCCGTGTTTGTTACCACAAAAGTGTAAGCAATCATATCTCCAGGACTTACCACACCATCTCCATTGGTATCTGCATAAGCACTTGTTTTTACAAGGTCGAGTGATGGAGCACAAGCAATAATCGTAGTTGTAACGGAATTTGTACATCCAGTAACAGGGTCTACGAAAGTATATTCTATTGTGTGTGGTCCAGGAGTTTCAACCGCTGGATCAAAGGTTGTATTTACTACACCATCTATAGTAATAGTTGTTCCTGCACCTCCAGTTGCAAAAGCAGGTGAAACTGCAGTAGTCAGATCTAGTGCTGGCTCTCCTGTACAAACATTACTAGGTGCTGTAATTGTTGGTGTTGGCAGTAAATTAATTGTAAGCACTGTAGTATCAAAAACTATTGAAGAAGAACAAGCACCTAATCCCGTAAGAGTTTTCGTAAGCGTTACTGATCCCGAATTAATATCTAAAGTACTTGGAGTATAGATTGGATTATCAACTGTTGTACTTGAAAAATTACCAGTTCCACTTGTAGTCCAAGCAATTGTTCCGTTGGTAGACAAACCTCCTACAACTGTATACATTTCATCATCACAAATTTCAGCTGTAGCTGGTCCTGCGTCAACTGTTGGCTCATCTTCCACGGTAATGGTCACCGTATCTGTTGCAGCAACACAAGGTGCTGTAAAGTCACTTGATAATGTCAATACATAATCTCCAGGCACCGTAGCTGTAAATGTTACTGTTTCAGGGTTAGCTGTCGCAGCAGTTGAGCTTAATGCTCCGTCACCACCTGCAGGACTGGTCATTAGTGACCAAGTTCCCATTGTCGCTCCACCACCGATGGTAGCATCACTTAAAGTATATGCGCCATTATCAGAACATAAAGAAGCAGTTGCTCCAGCTTCCACCGTTGGCTCTTCACTGATTGTTAATGCTATTGAAGCAGATACTGTACTCGAAGCACAAGCTCCTGTTCCAGTTACTGTTTTGGTAAGTGTTATTACTCCTGCGCTTACATCTTCTGTACTCGCAGTGTATATTGGATTCTCTGCCGTAGCATTGTCATAAGTTCCTGTTCCACTAGTAGTCCAAGCAATTGTTCCGTTGGTAGATGTACTTCCAGCGACCGTAAACATATCATCAAAACAGATAGTTGCCGTTGGTGATGCTACTGCTACTGTTGGCTCATCTTCCACAGTAATGGTTACCGTATCTGTTGCAGCAACACAAGGTGCTGTAAAGTCACTTGTTAATGTCAGTATGTAATCTCCAGGTACCGTAGCTATAAAAGTTACTGTCTCAGGAGTAGCTGTTGCAGCAGTTGAGCTTAATGCTCCATCACCACCTGCAGGACTTGTCGTTAGTGACCAAGTTCCCGTAGTAGCTCCACCACCGATGGTAGCATCACTTAAAATATATGCGCCATTATCAGAACATAAAGAAGCAGCTGCTCCAGCTTCAACTGTTGGCTCTTCGCTAATCGTTAAGGCTATTGAAGCAGATACTGTACTCGAAGCACAAGCGCCTGTTCCAGTTACTGTCTTTGTTAGTGTTACTACTCCAGCGCTTACATCTTGTGTACTCGCTGTATATATTGGGTTTTCTGCCGTAGCATTGTCATAGGTACCTGTTCCACTAGTAGTCCAAGCAATCGTTCCGTTGGTCGATGTGCTTCCAGCAACTGTAAACATATTATCAAAACAAATAGTTGCCGTTGGTGATGCCACTGTTACTGTTGGCTCATCTTCTATAGTTATTGTTACCGTATCTGTTGCTGCAACGCAAGGTGCAGTAAAGTCACTTGTCAATGTCAGTATGTAATCTCCAGGTACCGTAGCTGTAAAAGTTACCGTTTCTGGATTAGCTGTTGCAGTAGTAGAGCTTAATGCTCCATCCCCTGTTGCAGGACTGGTCGTAAGCGACCAAGTTCCCATCGTAGCTCCGCCACCAATTGTAGCATCACTTAAAGTATATGCGCCATTATCAGAACATAAAGAAGCAGCTGCTCCAGCTTCAACTGTTGGCTCTTCACTGATTGTTAATGCTATTGAAGCAGATACTGTACTCGAAGTACAAGCTCCTGTTCCAGTTACTGTTTTGGTAAGTGTTATTACTCCTGCATCCACGTCAAGTGCGCTTGCTGTGTACACAGGATTGTCAATCGTGTTATCTGTAAAAGATCCAGATCCACTAGTCGTCCAAGCAATCGTTCCGTTGGTAGAAGTACTTCCAGCGACCGTAAACATATCATCAAAACAAATCGTTGCCGTTGGTGATGCCACTGCTACTGTTGGCTCATCTTCCACAGTAATCGTTACCGTATCTGTTGCAGCAACGCAAGGTGCTGTAAAGTCAGATGTTAATGTTAATACATAATTTCCAGGTACCGTAGCTGTAAATGTTACTGTTTCAGGAGTAGCTGTAGAAACCGTTGAGCTTAATACTCCATCTCCACCTGCAGGACTTGTCGTTAGTGACCAAGTTCCCATCGTAGCTCCGCCACCGATGGTAGCATCACTTAAGGTATAAGGACCAGCATCAGAACATAAGGAAGCAGCGGCTCCAGCTTCCACTGTTGGCTCTTCGCTGATTGTTAATGCTATTGAAGCTGACACTGTACTTGAAGCACAAGCGCCTGTTCCAGTTACTGTCTTTGTTAGCGTCACCGAACCTCCGTCTACATCTAATTGACTTGCAGTATACACAGGATTATCAATAGTATTATCTGAAAAGAATCCGGACCCACTAGTAGTCCAAGCAATCGTTCCGTTGGTAGAAGTACTTCCAGCAACCGTAAACATATCATCAAAACAAATCGTTGCCGTTGGTGATGCTACTGCTACTGTTGGCTCATCTTCCACAGTAATCGTTACCGTATCTGTGGCAGCAACACAAGGTGCTGTAAAGTCACTTGTTAATGTAAGTATGTAATCTCCAGGTACCGTAGCTGTAAAAGTTACTGTTTCAGGATTAGCTGTTGCAGCAGTAGAGCTTAATGCTCCATCACCACCTGCAGGACTTGCCGTTAGTGACCAAGTTCCCATAGTCGCTCCGCCACTGATAGTAGCATCACTTAATGTATAAGGACTAGCATCAGAACATAAGGAAGCAGCGGCTCCAGCTTCAACTGTTGGCTCTTCACTGATGGTTAAGGCTATTGAGGCAGATACTGTACTCGAAGCACAAGCTCCTGTTCCTGTTACTGTTTTGGTAAGTGTTATTACTCCTGCGCTTACATCTTGTGTACTCGCAGTGTATATTGGATTCTCTGCCGTAGCATTGTCATAAGTTCCTGTTCCACTAGTAGTCCAAGCAATTGTTCCGTTGGTAGAAGTACTTCCAGCAACAGTAAACATATCATCAAAACAAATCGTTGCCGTTGGTGAGGTTACTGCTACTGTTGGCTCATCTTCCACAGTAATGGTTACCGTATCTGTTGCAGCAGCACAAGGTGCCGTAAAGTCACTTGTCAATGTAAGTACGTAATCCCCTGGGACAACAGCCGTAAATGTTACCGCTTCTGGACTAGCCGTAGGTGTATCATCACTGAGTATGCTTTCGGCAGGTTGAGAAATCACTTCCCAAACTCCTGTTGTTGCACCACCTCCTATCGAAGCATTGCCTAAAACATATGGTCCATTATCTGAACATAATACTATATTTGGACCCGCATCTACTGTAGGCTCTTCGGTAATAGTAAGTATTGTATTATCTGAAACTTTATTAGTTGAGCAAGCTCCAGAACCCGATATTGTTTTCGTTAACGTGACTTCTCCTGAATTAATATCAAGCTCACTAGGTGTGTAAATAGGATTTTCTGCGAAAGCGTCATTAAAAATTCCAGATCCGCTTGTTGTCCACTCTATAGTTCCGTTTGAAGAAGTACCACCCGATACGTTATACATTGCATCAGAACAAATACTTGCTGTTGCTGCACCTGCATCTACCATAGGAGCTGGCTCAACAGTTACTGTAATTGTTTCTTGAGGTCCCACACAACCTGCTAATGATGTTGCTTCTACAACGTAATCTACAGTTAATGAGGCGCCTGTATTATTTGTAAAGACATCATTTTCTATTGCATTTGCATCTAGCCCTGAAGTACTTACAGCATTAGCCACGCCAGGAACAAGTCCACTTTCCGCCGTTGTGCTTACGAGCCTGTAAGAAGTAGCCTCTGTACTAGTTGTCAGAACTCCTAACCTGATACCCGTAGGACTGTCACTACAAATGGTCGTATTCAGTAAATTTGACACAACTGGCTCTGGTGAGACAGTTACTATAACATCAAACACTTCCCCCTCACAAGCCATTGGATTACTGACCGTTAATGTATATGTTATTGTAACAATGTCTGCTGTTCTGTTAACATAAGTATCTGTAATATTTGTTGCAGAAGGTGTTGGTCGAGCAGGTCCCGCTGGAACATTTAGCTCATCTGAAGATACTACCGTATAGGATGGTGTAACAGAAGAAACACCTATATTTAATGCTGTTCCTGAGCAGACCGCTTCCGCGAAATTTGGAAATGGCGGATCTACTAATGTTAGAACAACTTCTTCTCTTACAGGGTTAGTACACGGAATACTAGAATCTGAAATTTCAGCAAAATAAGATATTGATCCTGCAGCAGTAAGTTCAGGCTCACCAGCTATTGGTGTTCCCCCAGTCGCTGTAGTATACCAATCAACCGATATGTTTGCATCAGAAGTTATAGCATCATTTGCATTAAGTTCTGCTCCTGCTACTGCACAACCTATTAAATCTTGTATAGAATTTAACTGTGGTTCAACAACAATTATGGTTACCGTATCTGAAGCAGGCACACAAGGAGCAGCTGCATCTGTAGTTAATGTTAACACATAAGTACCTGGTGTAGTTGCCATAAAATTGGCAGTATCAGGAGAAGAAGTAGCTGTATTAGGTGTAACAGCTCCATCCCCAGGATTTGTACTTACTGTCCAAGTACCCGTTGTCGCTCCTCCACTTATACTAGCATCTGCTAATTGATATGTACCAAAATCAATACATAATGTTACCGCACTTCCTGCCTCTACTGTTGGCTCCTCATTAATTGTGAGAATAGTACTATCCGACACTGAACTTGAAGCACAAGCTCCAGATCCCGATACTGTTTTAGTAAGGGTGATTGTACCTGCGCTAATATCCAAAGCACTTGCCGTATATACCGGATTATCGATGGTAGCATTAGAAAAAGAACCAGATCCACTAGTAGTCCAAACAATTGTACCATTTGAGGATGTGCTCCCAGATACTGGATACATTCCGTCTGAACAAATAGTTGCTGTTGCAGGGCCGGCATCTACAGTAGGCTCATCTTCTACTACAATTGTCACCATATCTGTAGCAGCCTCACAAGGCG
Source organism: Dokdonia sp. 4H-3-7-5 (assembly GCF_000212355.1). Lineage (NCBI taxonomy): Bacteria > Pseudomonadati > Bacteroidota > Flavobacteriia > Flavobacteriales > Flavobacteriaceae > Dokdonia > Dokdonia sp. 4H-3-7-5. The sequence goes on along the minus strand of NC_015496.1, from coordinate 1,992,835 downwards.
CTACAAAATCTGTTGTTAAAGTTAAAATATAATTTCCCGGCACTGTAGCAGTAAACGTTACGGATTCAGGAGTGGCAGACGCAGTGACTGAACTTAAAACACCATCACCTCCAGCTGGACTTGTAGTAATTGACCAGATACCAGTAGTAGCTCCACCACCTATTGTGGCATCGCTAAGTGTATAGGGTCCAAAATCTGAACATAGAGCAGCATCTATTCCTGCATTTACAGTTGGCTCCTCACTAATTGTAAGAACAGTATCATCAGACACAGAACTTGAAGCACAAGCTCCAGTTCCGGTAACAGTTTTTGTTAGTGTAACCTCACCTGCAGTTATGTCTTGCACACTAGCAGTATAGATTGGATTTTCGGCACTAGTGTTATTAAAAGTTCCAGTTCCACTTGTGCTCCAAGTAATTGTACCATTAGTAGAGGTACTACCCATAACATTGTACATCTCATCAGAGCATATAATTGCTGTTTCAGGACCGGCTTCAACAGTTGGTTCATCTTCTACCGTTATTGATATACTATCAGACGCTTCTAAGCAGGGGGTGGTAAAATCTGTAGTTAAGGTTAAGATGTATACCCCTGGAGTGGTAGCTGTTAAGCTTACCGTTTCTGGATCTACTGTAGGTGTATCATCACTTAGTATTCCATCTGTTCCAGGCTGAGATGTTATGGTCCATACTCCTGTTGTAGCTCCTCCTCCAATTGATGCTCCACTTAATACAAATGGACTATTATCTGAACATAGAACCTGATTGATACCTGCGTCTACAATAGGAAGTTCACTTATAGTAAGAACCGTATTATCAGAAGCTGAATTTAACATACAAACACCAGTTCCCGTAACTGTTTTTGTTAAGGTCACCTCTCCTGCAGAAATATCTTGGCCACTTACTGTATAAATTGGATTATCTATAGAGTTGTTATTAAATGTACCTGTACCACTAGTGCTCCAGACTATCGTTCCGTTTGCAGAAGTACTACCTACCACAGTATAGGTCTCGTCAGAGCATATACTAGCCGCGTCAGGTCCTGCATCTACTATGGGAGATGGCTCTATAGTTACTATTATGGTTTCAGGCTCACCAACACAACCTGCTGAAGATGTAGGCTCTACAACATATTCAACATTTAAAGAAGTACCTGTATTGTTTGAAAAAATGTCATTTTGAATAGCATCTGCCGCTAAGCCATTTGCAGTTGCAGCATTTGAACCACTAGCAATTAATCCAGCATCTGGTGTAACACTTGCGAGTCTGTATGTAGCGGCAGCCGTACTTGTACTTAATACATCTAAAACTACTCCAATAGGATTATCGCTACATACAGCCGTATCCAACGTATTTGAAATTACAGGTTCTGGAGAGACAGTTACAACGACATCAAAAATTTCCCCTTGACAAGCTACGGGATCACTTACCGTTAACGTATAAGTAATTATTACATCATTTGCTGTCCTATTTACGTAAGTGTCAGTAATATTTTGTGAGGATGGAGTTGGTCGATCGGGACCCGCTGGCACGTTTAATTGATCAGAAGATACAACTGTGTAAGAAGGAGATACAGATGCAACTCCAATATTTAATACTTCTCCAGAACAAACCGCTTCAATGAAGTTTGGGAATGGTGGATCTACAAGCGTTAATACAACTTCTTCTCGTTCTGGATTTGTACAAGAAATAGAAGTGTCTGTAATTTCAGCAAAATACGAAATCGTTCCTGCTGTATTTAATTCAGGTTGACCTGTAATAGGACTTCCTCCCGTAAGTGAAGTATACCAAGTAACAGATATATTCGAATCAAAAGTGATTCCATCATTAGCGTTTAGCACAGCACCCGGCACTGCGCACCCTATAAGGTCTTGAATACTGTTAAGCTCCGGTTCTACTACAGTAATTACTAGAGTATCTTCAACAGGAGTACAAGGTGAAGCAGCATCTGTAGTTAAAGTTAGTATATATGTTCCAGCTGTAGTTGCCGTAAAGTTTGCTGTTTCTGGTGAAGTAGTAGCAGTAGTTGGACTAACAGCTCCATCTCCTGCATTTGTAGTTACAGCCCATATTCCCGTTGTAGCACCCCCACCTATGGAAGCACCTGAGAGTTGATAAGTACCAAAATCAATACACAATGTAACTGGATTTCCTGCTTCAACAGTAGGCTCTTCACTTATGGAAAGGGTAAAGGTATCTGATGCGGTATTTGTAAGACAACCGCCAGTTCCTGTCACTGTCTTAGTTAGGGTTATTGTTGTCGCCGTAATATCATCAGTACTTGGTGTATACGCTGGATTTTCAGCGGTGAGACTACTAAAAACTCCATTTCCACTAGTTGACCAGCTGATTACATCTGATGGAGTTCCTCCTATTGAAGAAGTACCATCTGTAAATTGATACATCTCATTTGAGCAAATTGTAGCTGCTTTCTCTGTACCCACGCTTGCAGTTGGAGCTTCATCTACCGTAATGGTAACGGTATCAAAAATCACAGGGCATGGAGTATCCGTGTTTGTCGTTAATGTCAATATATAATCACCTGGTACTGTTGCAGAAAAACTAGCACTTTCCGGATTTGATGTCGCTGTTGCTGGATTAACTACTCCATCACCACCGCTTGGTTGTGTAATGGTCCATAGACCAGTAGTTGCCCCACCACCTATAGAAGCACTTGAAAGTATATAACTACCAAAATCATTACATAATTCAATATCATTTCCTGCCTCAACCGTTGCTTCTTCTATTCTAGTTAATATAAGACTATCTGTCGTAGGGTCACAAATCATATCTGTATTAGATACTGTAACAGAAAGCTGTATCGAAGTGGCACTTTGATCTGCAGATCCTAACGTATAAATTGGATTAGTCGCAGAAACATCATTAAAAGCACCGTCTCCAGTAGTTTCCCATAATACGATATCTGCAACTATGTTTGCTCCCGTAAGACTATATGTAGACGCTGTTTCACAAATCTCTTCATCTGGACCCGCTTCTCCTATAGGAGCACCTACTACATTAAGAGTAGTGCATCGTTGTTCTGCGCACCCGCCTGGATCGATTACATTACATATTACATAGGTTCCAGGGGAAGCAAATGTATAATTAACATCTTGGCCACCTCCACCAATCACCTGTGCAGGACCTCCATCTACAGAAACAGTAAACTGCTGTCCAGCTCCAGATGCTGATGGTATAAATACAGACTCACCTACACAATAATCTTCGCCATCAAGAGCTATAGAATCTGTACCATCAATTGTGAACCCTAGACCCCCTGTCGGAAATATAAAATAATCAATAAATGCACAGTTTGCAGCTACAGCCACAGCGTTTACCATAGGCCCTCCATTTGCTTGGTTATTAAAAACCCTGCCACCTCCAGATGGAACGGACTGACTATAGGTAAGACAATCTCCAGTACATCCGGCTGGCGTTATATCTTGTTGAGGACCCGGAGGGACATTACAAAAATCACCTACTGTATTTCCAGAAGCTGCTCCATCTGTATATAATGTCAAACTAAAAACACCATCTGCAGTTTGTGCATTAAATGCACAAGATGTTATTGTAATTACTTCACAAACAGGGCCCGATGTACAATCAAAAGATATATTACCTTGACCAGGTATTATACCTACTTGATTTAAATCCTCATCTAAAATAAAAACAGCTTCAGCGGTTTGACCAAAATCTCCACGCCTACACACTCTAATTTCTATATCCTCAGAAACTGGCAATATGTTACCTGGATCTGCTAGAACTACATCAAATCGCCATTCTGGATCTTCACCTGGACTACCATTATTGCCTCCTCCACCCGTAATACAGGCTTCTGCTCCTTGCACTTGAAAAGTAACTCCATCTGCCCCAAGAACCGCATTTACAGCTATAATAGCATCTGGGTTTCCTGGGGGACCTGCAGGATCAGGGTTTGGTCTATTAGTACCTGCAATAATTTGAGCCTCTAATTGAAAGGAACAAAATAGAAGCGTTACAAAAAAAATGAAAGCAGTAAATTGAGTTTTGGTAGTTTTATGAATCATACGTGATGATTTTAAAAGGATTTTGGTCAGTTAGTATTGATGAAAGTGTTTACTATTTAAACACTAGATACTTTAAGAGGAAAAGATAGACAACTTCTAAATCATTACAAAATTTTATTAGAAGTTATCAACAATTAACATGACACTTACGACAAAGAGGGTTTAAATATCGACAAAATGCACAACTCATTAAGCTGTCAAAAAAAACACTCACAATATCACTCATATTTATGATAAATTTTTGCTAAAAAGTTTTAGGGAGGTATCCTCAATTAAAGTGAGCGGCTTGACAACTCAACTTCTGTCAAAATATTTTACTATGTATTTGCTATATCAGATTATAAAGAGGAATTATATGGGTAAGTTGTATTTGTAAGAAGTATGCCTCTATTTATGCCCCTATAAATAAAAAAGCCCGCTATTGTTGAGATAGCGAGCTTTACAGCAGAGAGGAAGGGATTCGAACCCTCGATACGTTGCCGTATACACGCTTTCCAGGCGTGCGCCTTAAGCCACTCGGCCACCTCTCTATTTTGTTGTAAAGCGAGTGCTCTACAGGTATTTATTCTTAACGACATCTGATTACAACTCACTGTTGTAGGTGTTTCAAATTTTCGCGAAAGCGTATAATTCATACTCTTTCTAAAGGATTGCGAAATAACAAAAAAATAATAACTCATTCAAGAGTTACACACTTTATGTGAGCTCTCCTCGTAAAGAAGTTTCAAAGACTGTTTTAAACACTTTAGGCCCCAGCTCCTGCCCTAGTAAATACATCATTTTTGTAGTAGCGGCTTCTGTAGTCATATCGCCTCCATTAATGACGCCCATTTTCTTTAAAGCGACACTAGTTTCATAATTACCCATGTGCACGCTGCCAGAGATACACTGCGTGATATTTACGATAGGAACTCCTCGCTTGATAGTTGCTTTAAGCGCATCTACAAACCACGGTTGCGTAGAGGTGTTTCCTGCCCCGAAGGTTTCTAGCACCACGCCACGCGTACAAGGAATATTAAGCATGGCTTCTACTAAGCACTGCGAAATGCCAGGATATATTTTAAGTAGTAGAATCTCTGTAACTAATTTTCTGTGAACTTTAAGCACCTTTTTATTCGGTTTCCAGAGTGCGTCTTCGTTTATGGTGAGATGTACTCCTGAGGTGAGGAGTTCTGGATAATTAGGAGAAGTAAATGCTTCAAAATTTTCCGCACTTATTTTTGATGTACGATTTGCTCGGTATAGTTTATACTCAAAGTAAAGACATACTTCAGTTATAAGTGGTTTATTACGTTTTCTCAAAGCAGCTACTTGAACCGCAGTAATTAAATTCTCCTTTGCATCTGTGCGTAAATCTCCTATAGGCAGCTGTGATCCCGTAAACACCACAGGCTTAGATAGATTTTCTAGCATAAAACTTATGGCAGATGCGCTATAACTCATGGTATCGCTACCGTGCAGCACTACAAAGCCGTCATAACTATCATATCCTTCTTTAATAAAATCACAAAGCTCGTTCCAGTAGGTAGGATTCATGTTTGACGAATCAATCACGGTATCAAATGAGGCGGTGCTTATCTCACAATCTAGCAACCTTAATTCAGGGATTTTTTCAAGTAGTTCATCAAAGTTGAAAGCTTTTAAAGCTCCCGTTTCATAATCTTTGATCATACCTATAGTACCTCCTGTATATATTAAGAGAATCTTAGCCTTGCTCATACTTTTTCTGATTGTACTACTGGGTTTGCATACATTAATAAGAAACTGTCTACTTCTATCTGCTTTTCTTTATCTACTCGCACTTCTAACCTACGTTCAAAATGACGTAATTCTTTCTCATCATAATGAGCGCTGTACTTATTGCTTTTATGGTATAGATCATATGCAATATAATTAGACGGCCACAACTTATAATGCTTCCAGATTATAGTATCTAAGGCACTGGCAAATGCTTGTAGCTTATCATTATCACTTGCATAATCCTGAGCAATTTGATCATAAATTTCTTCTGGCATAGGTGCAGCTGCTATATGGATATTGCGTTTATTACCTAGCGCACCTTTTAGGATGCTATTAAAATCTTCGTTTGCTGTTTTTATGTAAGGTACATTTTCTTGTTTTGCCACAATTTCGGGTACCTTCAAAATATCTGTAGGGTCATACTCATAAGAGATTGCGACTCCTACTATGTTAAGTTCTTTGAGGTATTGCATTAGTGGTGTTTTACCACGAGCAATGGTGATCATCTTGAGTACGCCTTGCTGCGTTTTATCAAGTCCGTCTTTTGTTCGTCCTTCTCGCTGGGCTACCCACACAGATCTATTTTCTACTAGCAAGTGCTTAATATATTGAGACAAGAGTTTAGAACTCATAAGCATCTCACGTGGTGACTGCCCTCTTTGCACTAAGAAATTCCTGTTGAGCTTAGACAGCTCCATTAAAAAATCTTTTTGCACAAGATTATCTCCTATTGCAGAGGCTGTTGTTATAAGACCATGATCTATAAGCGTCATATTAAGTAATGACGTATCAAGTACAATATCACGATGATTTGACAGGTATAGATAAGACCGCTTTCGCGAAAGCGTATCAAACCCACTACACGTAAAATCCTCAGCACTTTTATCAAGTAGATTTGTTACTGATTTATAGATAACTTTTTCTTGAAAATCGGCTATTGAAAAGCAGGTACTGAGTACTTCGACAATTTCTTCTTGTGTTTTATCTGGAAATGTAAATTGCAGTAAAATCCTAAACATAGGATGTCTTGCTGCGTGAAGTAAAGCCTGATTTACTTCATTATCATTATAAGGTCGTATATGGTCGTATCTATTCAAAATAGTCTGGATTGTTTGTCACAAAAGAACAAAATATTTTGAGTCTTCATCTACTATTTACAAGAAGATGCTATGCACGCTTTGTAAAAAACACTTCATCTGCATTGCTACTTGTTATTGCAGCGATTTCATCTAAAGGTTTTTGATAAATTGTCGCCAACTTTTCGGCTACTAAAACCACGTAGCTACTTTCATTACGTTTACCACGATACGGCACAGGACTCAAATACGGCGCATCTGTTTCTAGTACAATATGTGATAACGGTATCTCCGCTAGAAATTGATCGATTTTACCATTTTTAAAGGTTGCTACACCACCTATCCCAAGTTTCATGTTATAGCTGATAGCCTGCTCTGCTTGTTCTTTAGTTCCAGAAAAGCAGTGAAAAATCCCAAAGAGATCATCTCCTTTCTCACTTTCTAATACTTCAAAAACTTCGTCAAATGCCTCTCTACAGTGTATGACGATAGGTTTTTGATACTTTTTGGCTAGTTGTATTTGTCGTTTGAAAGCATCTCGCTGAATTTCTAAAGTAGACTTATCCCAATACAAATCTATCCCTATCTCCCCTACTGCATAAAAATCACGAGCGGCAAATTGTGCCTCCACATGCGCCAGCTCTTCTTCGTAATTCTCCTTAACATGCGTAGGATGTAGACCCGCCATTAAAAACATATGATCTGGATAGTTTTTTTCTAACGCATACATACGCTCTGTATACTCAGAGTCTATCGCAGGAATAAAAAATCTGTTTACGCCAGCGTCAATTGCTCGTTGTATCATCACGTCCTGATCTTCATCAAAAGACTCGCTGTATAAATGGGTATGGGTATCTGTAAAATTCATAGACCACAAAAATAGCTAGCGCATAGAAAAGAGAGAAGGGAAAACACATAAACTTGAGCAATGCTTTACAAAGCTGTAAGTCTATAGGATTGTAGTATTTTTGAGTAATACACTAATAAATATGCCTTCATTACGCGAGTTTCTACTTTCAAAAAAATATTGCCGTTCACGCCTTTTCCCTACCGTGACTAATCATCTTGAAATGAAAGCAAGAATTAATGGTGTAGAAGGTTCCTTCATACTTGATACAGGAGCTTCTAGTTCGTGCATAGACTTTGAATTTGCAGAGTTGTTTGGGCTACTTTCTGAAGACAGTGAAGTCCTAGCTGCAGGTGCTGGCGCAACTGATATGATTACTAAGCTTTCGCGAAAAAATACCATTACCATTCAAAAATGGGAATATAAAAAACTAGACATCGTCCTCTTTGATATGTCACATGTAAATACAGCACTGAAAAATCACGATGCTGCTCCTGTTCATGGAATTCTAGGAGCAGATGTACTCAATGCAGGAAAAGGGATTATTGATTATCAATATAATTGCTTGTATTTAAAATAAGCGTAAGTTTTAACCACCATATCTTCTTATAAACTTAAGCTAAATGTTAAAATTTTAACGATTATGCACTTTAAATAATTGCTAATCAGTAATCTATATTTTTTAACAAAATTCATATAATCCAATAAGAATTTTCTCACGTTTAAATATTTGTAACCATTACAGTATTTTTTTACTGTATTCATACAAACATTCAAGACAACTTTCTGCGGCCGCGATAAGTGATTTTGGAATTAACCTTTTTAATTTAAAATCCAATTATGAAAAATTTTCATCTAGCAGTCGCTTGTGCCTTATCATTATGTCTATTTAATTCTTGTGAGAAAGAAGACATTAATGAAATCAGCGAAGCAGAAAACACCACTGTAGAAATCCAATCAAATGACATCGAGAAAGCAGAAGAAGCTTTCCCAGGTCAAAAAGGAAAATCACAAAACCTCTTTTACGGCTTACATAGTCTAGAAGTGGCTACCATAAATGACACTTATGTCTTTGAAGGAGATATAATCTTCTCAAAAAATCAACTACAAGAAAGCACGGATGCTACTCGCAGCACTGGACGTACTGGAGGTAGATGGGCAAACAATACCGTGTATTATGCTATAAATCCTAGTCTTCCTAATCAAGCTCGTGTTACAAATGCCATAGCAAACTGGGAAGCGAGCACTTCTGTACGTTTTGTACAACGCACAAACCAAGCTGACTATGTCTACTTCACTCCTGGTAGTGGTTGTTCTTCATATGTAGGAAGAATAGGTGGCCGCCAAGACATTACACTTGCAAGCGGTTGCTCTACGGGTAGCACCATTCATGAAATAGGTCATGCCGTAGGTTTATGGCACGAACAAAGTCGCGCAGATCGTGATGACTACCTCACCATCAACCTAAACAATGTACAAGATGGAGTGGATTATAACTTTCTAACATATGTTGCACAAGGACAAGATGGAACAGAATATACAGCCCAGCTTGATTTTAATTCTGTAATGCTCTATAGCTCTTTTGCTTTTAGCAAAAATGGCCAACCTACCATCACAAAAAAAGATGGTTCCACATATACTACAAACCGCACAGCACTCTCTAATGGAGATATTACTGGCATCAATATCATGTACCCAGGTGATGGTGGCGACGGAGGTAATAGTGGAGACATTTGTGATGGTGTAGCTGCATACAATAGCAACACAAATTATACTATTGGCAATCAAGTGACTTACCAAGGCAATCTTTATGAACGTGTAAATGGCGGTTGGACAAACCTAGGTCCTTGCGGAAGCAATCAACCACCTGCAGATATATGCGAAGGTGTGCCAGCATACAATGGTAATCAAAGTTATAGTGTAGGTGATTTTGTGACCTACCAAGGCGGGCTTTATGAACGTTTATCATCTAGTTGGGATCGTATAGGCGATTGTGGTTAGGCTTTTATAAATATCTATCAATAGCCACTCTGCAAAGAGTGGCTATATCTTTTCACAATTCTTCCTTAACATCGGGTTAAACTTGCTACAATCTATATTAACTTTATAGTGAGATTTAACATATTTGTAAAAACAATCACAACCATGGCTATTCTAGGATCTATAATAAAAAGTGCAATTGACTTAAAGGATACATTATCCTCAGACATTAATCCTATTCAAGAGCAGAAACAGGTTCTAGCAGATATGCTGAATACTGCAAAGGATACTGCCTTTGGAAAGTATTATGGGTTTTCTCAACTACTAGAAGAAGAAGATCAAGCAGCTGCCTTTTCAAAAATGGTTCCTTACCACGATTATAACCAGATGGATAGTATGTGGTGGGATCGCATAAAACATGGATTAGAAGATATAACATGGCCTGGAAAACCTCACTATTTTGCACTTTCTAGTGGTACCACTGGAAAAACGAGCAAAAGAATTCCAGTCACGGAGGAAATGGTTGCTGCCATAAGAAGCACCAGTCTTGCCCAAGTATCTGCACTTGCTCATTATGACTTACCAACAGATTTTTTTGATAAAGAAGTAATGGCTCTAGGTAGCTCCACAGATCTTATCGAACATGACGAATTTCTTGAGGGTGAAATAAGTGGTATTACAGCGAGTAATATTCCTTTTTGGTTTAAAGGATTTTACAAGCCTGGAGAAGATATCGCCAAAATTGAAAACTGGGATGAACGCGTAAAAACAATTGCAGAAAGAGCCAAAAATTGGGACATAGGCGCACTGAGCGGGATTCCATCATGGATAGAGCTTATGCTTAAAGAAGTAATTGCTTATCATAATGTAGAAAATATTCATGAAATCTGGCCCAATCTACAAGTTTTTACAAGTGGAGGCGTAGCCTTTAAACCTTACGAAAAGAGCTTTAGACAACTACTAGGAAGAGATATTACTGTTATTGACACATATCTAGCATCTGAGGGGTTCATGGCTTACCAGAGCAGACCTGAGACTTCCTCTATGAAGCTTTCTACTAATGCTGGTATTTACTTTGAATTTGTACCCTTCACTCCAGAGTATATCAATAATGACGGCTCGCTATCACAAGATGCTCCATCTCTTACTTTAAAAGAAGTAGAAACAGATGTAGACTACGTCCTTATAATAAGTACGGTTTCTGGCGCATGGAGATATCTTATAGGTGACACGGTTGCTTTTACGGATGTAGAGAGAGCAGAAATTAAAATAACAGGACGGACTAAGTTTTTCTTAAACGTAGTAGGCTCTCAACTTTCTGTAAATAAAATGGAAGTAGCCTTGAGAGAACTTGAAGAACAATTTGATATTGAAATTCCTGAATTTACATTGAGTGCAAAAAAGATAGATGGAGAGTTTTACCACTGCTGGTATCTAGGTACAACGGCAACTACAAATGAAAGCGAACTTGCAGAGGCTCTAGATAAAAGTTTAAAAGAAGCAAACAAGAATTATAAAGTGGCAAGAGGAAAATCTCTCAAAGGAGTAAAAGTCACCACTATTGACCCTAATATTTTTCACGAATGGAGTGGTCAAAACAAGAAAAAAGGAGGACAAGTAAAAATGGAGAAAGTGATGGATGAAGAGAAATTTGAAACCTTTGAAGACTTTGTTGCTAAGCAATAGTTTATAAAAAATCAACTATAAAAAAACGGGTATCATAATAGTGATACCCGTTTTTTATAAATATCTGGCTAGTTATGCTCTAGCAGGTGCATGACTTCTTCTGGCGACATATATAAACTGCGCAGGCGTTCTTTATAAGCCTCAGAGATATTTGCATGGTCGAGTATAAAGTTTTTAGTTTTTAAAATATAGGTTCCCATTCCATGCGTAATGGCATATACATCTGCGGTACGTTCTACTTCTTTAATATGAGCGCCAGAATATAAATACTTTACCCCAAAAACTAACATCCCAAACCCAGAACGTTCCCTATAATCCATTACATGACCTAGCTCATGCCCTAACCATCCCGTAACCACATCACTTGGCACTTCAGAGAAACTGAGCTCGTCTTGATCTATTTGTATCGTTCTCGAAATAAGAATTATATATTCACGTTTTTTACGAGACTTTAAAAAACTAGCCCAACGTGGTTGTGCCTGCATTGTTGACTTTTTTATATTGTCTTTAAACTGAAAAGTTATTGCAGTATTCCACAACTCTGGGTAATGCTCTAAAGCAAGTATAGCTTCATCATAAATTTCTTTAGGAATTACTTTATTCTCAAGGTTGAGCACTGCATCCTCAGTAGGTATTACATCTTTCTCTGTCATACTTTCAAAGTAGGGTTTATCTGCTTGCTGTGCTGTTAAGAGCATACTAAAGTTAGTTAGGATAATCCAAAAAGCAATGTGTATCTTCATCTTCAAAACATAGGTATGAAAAAATTATTAATAACGAGTATTGTTTATTGTCTCGCTTTCGCGAAAGCGGACTTTGCAACTGCACAATCTTTGAGACCTGTTACAGGTGCAGAGATTATTAAAAAATCAATAGCATTTCATGACCCTAATGGTAATTGGTCAACTTTTCAAGGGGAATTTACCCTAGCACTTGATATGCCAGAAAAAGCCTCTAGAAAAAGCGCAATCACACTAGACATCCCGAATGAATATTTTAATCTCACCACAGAACAAGAAGAGACAACTTCGTTTAGGGAGATAAGCAGTGACACTTGTAAATATACAGATGAGACTGGAGAAGTAACCACCACAACTACTAATAGCAAAGAGTGCGAGAGAACAAGAATGTATCGCGATTACTATTCCTATTTGTACGGACTTCCTATGAAGTTACATGATCCAGGAACTCAAATAGATCCCATGGTAAAAAATGTCACTTTCAAAGGAAAAAAATTTATCATGGTAAAGATAACTTATGACGAAGCTGTAGGTTCAGATGTTTGGCAATTTTACTTTAACCCCTCTACGTATGCCCTGGAAGTATATCAATTCTTTAAAGGCACCGATGAGACTACAGGCGAGTATATTCTTCTTGATGACATAGCTCTCATCGAAGGTATTAAAATGCCTAAAAACCGCGCTTGGTATTATAACAAGGATGATGGATACTTAGGAACAGATAGCATTGTACAAGATTAATCGCTAATCCCTTTTTACGGTTAAAATCGCTTGCTTATAATTACGCATACTGTAATACTCTGCATGCAAAGAAGAGGCAAACTCTTCTACCCTTGCAAAATTTACATATGATGGATTAAGACCATCATTAAAGTCCTCATCTGTGATAAGAAGCGCGATATACCATGTGTCGCCATAAATTCTAACAGGATCGTCATTAAATACAGGACCTATCCCATTTTCTTCCAACATTTTATTTGCTAAGGGTCTTAGTAAATTGACAGTTTTTGTATTCTTACTCACTTCATAAAACGAGACATAATAATTATTTCCATCAAGTACTACTGGCACATTATCTTCTACATAGTTGTGCTGTAGGTCATACTTTGTATTTACGTAAGTATAAAACTCATCTGCATCTTTTGGGTCTGTAAAGATGTATGAATACCTCTTTGGCAGCTTTTTATTAAACTTCTTAGCATTTTTAATAGAACCATTACTGAGGTCAGGAGCTATTGCCACTGGAAAACATGATTGTAAAACAACTACACAGAATAAACTTAGTATACATCTCATTTAATGTGTTTTACACAACGCATCAAACAACATACCAAAACCATAAGCACTTATTGAACTGAGTATAATCAAGAAAACCCTTACCGCATTGCGGTAAGGGTTTTATATGATAATTGAGAAACTATCCTCGTTTATTATGCCTCAAAAGGCACGATAGAAACGTAAGATTTGTTGTCTCTTTTCTTTTGGAATTTTACAACACCATCTACTCTTGCGTGTAGTGTGTGATCTTTTCCTCCGTATACGTTCTCACCTGGGTGATGCGTATTACCTCTTTGACGTACGATGATGTTCCCTGCGATTGCAGCTTGTCCTCCAAAGATCTTAACACCTAAGCGTTTCGATTCTGATTCGCGACCGTTTTTAGAACTACCAACTCCTTTTTTGTGAGCCATCTTGTTTCGGTTTTATAAGTTATACTTGATAGTATAGCAATTAAGCTTTACCACCGTCTAATTCGTCTTGCCATTTCTTAAGCTCATCCCACTTACCATCAGCAGCCATTTGTGCTTGTGCTGGCCATGTGTCAGTTACGTGATTTCCACGTACACCTGCGATAATTTCAGAAATCTTAGCAGCATCAGTTTTTGCAAGTTCTGCAAAAGTTGAAATTCCTGCCTCTACAAGAGTTTCAGCAATTTTAGGTCCGATACCTTCTACTTTTTTAAGATCGTCTGCTTTAGAAGATTTTTTTGCAGTAGCCTTAGGTGCAGTTTCCTTTGCAGGAGCAGCAGCTTTAGGTTCAGCTTTTTTCTCTTCTTTCTTAGGAGCAGCTTTCTTAGCTCCAGAAGTAGCGATACTTTCAATTACGATTTCAGTAAGAGACTGGCGGTGTCCGTTTTTCACACGGTATCCTTTACGTCTTTTCTTCTTGAAAACGATTACTTTGTCACCTTTAAGGTGTCTTAAGACTTTTGCTCCTACTAGAGCTCCGTCTATAGCTGGGGCGCCTAAAGTGATGTTAGATCCGTCTCCTACCAAAAGTACTTTGTCGAAATCGACAGTTTTTCCTTCTTCGGTAGATAGGCGGTTAACAAAGACTTTTTGGTCTTTTGCAACTTTAAATTGCTGCCCTGCTATCTCTACAATTGCGTACATAGCGATTAATTAAATATTGTTATTACACTAATAATAGCCCAAACCTCTCAGTTTAAGCGGGTGCAAATATACTATTTATCTTAAGATTTACAATAAGCATCATTTGTTTTTATATAATAATATCACTCTACAAATACATTCTTACAGAAATTCTAAAATGAACTTACAATAATCACCCGGCACCACGTCTCATTCTTACAAAGCTGAAACAACAAACTCCTATTTAACAGCACAGTAATACTATTAATAAGAAACATAACCCTATGAAAAAAATATTTTAACGTTTTTATTTGCACTTTAACGATTGTAGATATATTTTCGCTCACTTAACTAATCAATCAATTAACAATGAAACATTTAAAATCAATCATCACATTAATCATTTTAACATTTACACTTACATCTTGCTCTACAGATGACGCTCCAGATGTTGACACAAATCTTATTGTAGGAACATGGTCAATCCAAGATTTAAACTTCAGCAGCGATCTTACATATGCTTTTGCTGGTCAAACTATCTCATCTACCTCAAACGGTAGCGGATCAAACTTTGATTACACAGTAACTTTTAATGAAGACAACACACTGGTTGCAAATGGATCTTATGACTACATAGTAACCTCAACAACAGATGGCGAAGAATTCACCCAAACAATTACTATCGAAGACGTTGACACTAATGGAACTTGGAGCATCGATGGAAACCAACTAACTTTTACAGGATTTACAACTGCCCAAGTTGACAATGATTTTATTAGCGGAGGTCAAGATGCAGGAAGCTCGACAATAGAAATTCTCAACGCAACTACCCTTCTTATAACTAGCGATCTTGAAGATGCTGTACCTTTAGATTTACCAGAAGGAATAGATATAAACATAGAAGGATCTAGCGACGTAACGCTAACTAGAGTAAATTAAAACGTAACTCACAAGATCAAAAAAAACCGCCAATTGGCGGTTTTTTTTGTGTTTCTATTTTTAAGTAATTACCCTCTCACAGAGTCACCTCTATCTTTTAATACTTTCTTTGTTCCTTCTGTGTTCCAACTTGGCTTAAATAATTGCATAAAGCAAAGAGATAAGCATACCGCAGTTGCAAAACCTGCAATCGCTACTGTAAACACCACAGAACCTATACTTGTATTATACGTTTGCTCCCAAGGACCTATTAATCCATCTAAAAATTCTGGATTTACGTTTCCTGCATATAATGCAAAAAACCCTGTAAAAATGATAGTTGCTACAAATCCCGAGACAACTCCATTTACCATACCGTCGGTATAGCTATATGTAGCTCCGTTTTTGATTTGTGTGTACTTGATAACCTCGTATATACCAAAGCCTACGATCACTCCATTAAAGAGTGAGAATAGCACATTAGTATGCAAATTAAATAGAGAAAGTACTAAGAAGTACGCTATGAGGCCACCGCTCATTGCAAAAGCAAATCTGATAGGCATTGTGAATTTTGACATGTTGTTTAGTTTTTGTTAGATAAAGATAAACAAAAAATGCGATCACATTCTTAACCCACTGTTAAATAACAGCTTAACAAATCATTAAGAAACTCCTAACTTGCTGAATAGGTCCCAGATAACTACCCCAGCGCTCACAGAAATATTAAGAGAATGCTTTGTACCCACCTGTGGGATTTCAATAACAGTATTACTTAGAGACACAATTTCTTGCTGAACACCCTTTACTTCGTTTCCAAAAACAACAGCATACTTCTCACCAGTAGTGGGCACAAACTTATCAAGCATCACTGCTCCTTCTGCTTGCTCTATTGCACACACATGAACACCATCCTCTTTTAATTTTCTCACTAGAGCAATACTGTCTTCTACATATTCCCAAGTTACAGCATCTGTCGCTCCTAAGGCTGTCTTTTGTATATCGCGATGCGGTGGCGTTGCAGTAATGCCACAGAGATAGATTTTCTCTACTAAAAAAGCATCTGAAGTTCGGAAAACGGACCCTACATTATTAAGGCTACGTATATTATCCAGTACGATAATTATAGGCGTCTTCTCTGCCTCTTTAAAATCAGAAACAGATTTTCGGTTGAGTTCGCTATTTTTAAGTTTTCTATTCATGAATCAGTCGGTCTGGCCGTAATGCTTTGTAAACTTACGCTTTCGCGAAAGCGTACTCATAATTACTTCTGGTTGTATCCAAAACGCTTAAGCTGGTTAGAATTACTTCTCCAGTTCTTATTCACCTTTACATAAAGCTCAATATGTACTTGCTTACCAAAGAATTTCTGCAAATCCTTTCTAGCCTCTACACCTACTCTTTTTAGAGCAGTTCCTTTATGTCCAATTATAATTCCTTTCTGGCTATCACGCTCCACCATAATGACTGATCGCATGCGGATAATCTCATCCTCTTCAAAGAAATCTTCTGTATCAATCTCTACAGCATAAGGAATTTCCTTCTTGTAGTGCATCAAGATTTTCTCACGGATAATCTCATTTACAAAAAAGCGCTCTGGTTTGTCTGTAAGTTGGTCCTTAGGATAAAAAGCTGGTGACTCTGGCAAGAGTTCTATAATTCTATTGAATACCTGTGGCACACCAAAGCTCTCGAGTGCAGATATAGCAAACACCTCAGCATTTGGTACTTTTTCAGACCATAATTTTAAAGCCTCTGCTAGTGTATCTTCGTTACCTTTATCTATTTTATTTATAAGTAATAAAACAGGGATTTTTGAACCGCGTATTTTATTAAAAAATGCCTCATCTTTAAGCTCTTTCTCACCTAGCTCTACAATGTATAAAAGTACATCTGCATCTTCAAAAGCACTTTTTACAAAGTCCATCATAGAAGCCTGTAACTCATATGCCGGCTTTATAATACCAGGCGTATCACTCAATAGCATCTGGAAATCCTCCCCATTTACAATACCTAAAATACGGTGACGCGTAGTCTGCGCTTTTGAGGTGATGATACTAAGACGCTCGCCCACAAAGGCATTCATAAGCGTACTTTTACCCACATTAGGGTTACCGATGATGTTTACAAATCCTGCTTTATGAGACATAATAATTTATTTTAGGCAAAGATACTTTAATTTGCCACGTTGCGCTTGCTCCTCAGCGAGAACTGAGGTAATAGATGAATAAATATATAATTGGAGTTTACAAATTCTATAAGTACGCTTTAGCGAAAGCGTAACTCATCAAGATCTAGGCTTTACCCTAGTCCTATCGTAAAGCACAATACTTCCCGCCACCGAAACATTGAGACTTAATGTAGATGGGAATTTTATAAGAAAATGCGACTTTTCTATAGCCTCATTAGTAAGACCATGATCTTCTGCACCCAATAAGTAAACGCAACGACGCGGGTGATGAAAGGTTTCTAGCGTCTCTGCGCGATCATCAAGCTCTACACCTACAATGCGTACACCTTTAGGCAAGTGCTTAAAAAAGTCATCAAAGGTATCATAATGGTAATACGGCATTGCCTTTACCGCATTATGCGTATCACTAGATTGCTTTGCATATCTATTACCGATGGTAAAAATAAAACTGGCTCCTAGGTTTTGAGCAGAGCGCCATAAAACACCTAGATTTTCTGGTGTTTTACCATTCTGTATCCCAATGCCAAAAAATTCGTTTGTAAAGTTGTCTGGTTGCATAGCCACACGCTTAAAAAGGGGTTCAATAAAAAAGAGACCGTCACAAGTGAGGCCTCTTTTATTTTACATACTATCAGGTCTACCCTTCAAGCGTTTTTCTATCTTTTTTTTCTTTTCGGTGAGACGCTTCATAGCATCCATTATTTCAGAGTCTTTTGTCTCTTTAAAAATCTCATTCAGTGCAAGAATGAGTCGTTTTGCCTCTCTTGAAGCAGCAACGCGATCACTGGTGGACATATTGCTCATTGAAGCATTTTCAAAAGCCACCGCTTCTTCCATTAATTTCATACAGTATTTCAAATTTTGGCGAATATAAGCGAACTCATACTAATTTACAAGGATTTATACAAATTTATGTTTAGCAATATTCATTTGTAGAATCAAAAAGCATAAATAAAACTATTGCTCTTCTCACTCACGATAAGCACTGTAAAACAGAGAGATACATTAATCCTTCTTTACAAAGAGATAATATCCGTTTACAAATAGTATTGCAAGATTAGTAATAATGATAGGAATACTACCTAATAACACTCCATACGTTACAAATAATGCACAACCTATAGAGTTTACAATACGCAACTTTCGTAGATCTTTATTTAAAAATGATAACAATACAAAAAGACTTGCTAAGTAACCGACAATTTCTGTAGGATTGATTTCCATTATTTTTTATTGTTTTAGTACGCAACGCGCACTGACATGAACGCGCGAAGATACTTTACAATCTAATCCATCACAAACTTTAAACCTATGGTAATGATACTAGCGACCTATCCTACTGCGCACAGTCTTTTGCGCAGTCATTCTTAAATACACTAACACCCTCGATAATTAACTCACAATTAGATACTCACATTAAAGAACTGACCTATAAGTGCAGTTAATCCCATAGCCAGCGTACCCCAGAAAGTAATTCTAAGCACAGCCTTTATAGGGCTCGACCCTCCAGCCTTTGCTGACACGACACCTAAAATGATTAAAAATAAAATGGCAGCTATATATTGCACATATTCCATCATCTCTAAAGGCGCCATAAAAGCAACCAGTACAGGTAAAAAACCACCCACTGTAAAAGCCACACCAGAAGAAAGTGCTGCTTGCAATGGTTTTGCCTCCGTCATTTCATGTATTCCTAGTTCATCTCTTGCGTGCGCTTCTAAGGCATTATGAGCTGTTAATTGGGTGGCAACTTCTAGCGCAGTCGCTGGACTGAGACCACGACGCTCATATATTCTTGCTAGCTCTAGGAGCTCCTCATGTGGTGTTTCTATAAGTTCGCGCTGCTCACGAGCAAGATCAGACTTCTCAACATCTGTTTGCGAACTAACAGATACATACTCTCCAGCTGCCATAGATAATGCGCCAGCCACTAAGCCGGCAACACCTGCAAGTAATACAGGTTCTCTAGTAATACTTGCAGCCGCAACTCCTATAACGATACTCGCTGTAGACAGAATCCCGTCGTTTGCACCAAGTACTGCCGCCCTAAGCCACCCACTTCTATAGATGTAATGCTTTTCTGGTATCCTTGCCTCCATGATTACTCTCCTAATAAATTAAACACTCCTTTAGTTAAAAACTGCGTATCGGCCGCCATGTTAGTATTGAATTGCACTAATGAAAATCCTTCACTTTCTTGAACTACCTCAACTTCGGCTTGACGGAAATAATAGGTATCACCCTGCTTCTCATCTAGCACTAAGATATAAGAATTCTCATCTACCGTCACTATGGAGGATGAAGGTAACGCTTTCGCGAAAGCGGAATTTGTTACAATACTAGCATCTACAAACATTCCCGTTAAGAAATTAACACCAGACTCATCTTCTAGATGTCCATGCACTTTAATCGTTCTATTTGCTTCAATCGAAGTGCCTACAAGATGCACCTCAGCCTTATAAATCGCTGAAGAAGCTTCTGGGATTTTAAAATCTATTGCCTGACCTTTCTTTACTTTTAAGATGTCTTTTTCAAAAACCGAAAGTTCTAGATGTATATGATCATTGTCTATAATTTCTAAAATTTCGGTAGCTGGTGAAACGTATGATCCTTTTGAAACGTTTACCTTAGTAATGCTTCCCGAAATAGGCGCGTTAATGCTTACCACAGAACTTATCTTTCCAGCTCGAACACTCGCTGGAGAAATATTAATCATTCTAAGTTGTCTATCTAATCCCGTGTGTCTAGCAACTGCTGTTTTGTACTCACTTTCGGCTTTTAGATAACTTTTTTGAGAGGTAATATTTTCTGCTCTCATTGTTACCTGTCTGTCGTATTTCGCTTTGAGATAAGTGAGTTGCTCATTTACCTCCATGTATTGCTGTTGCAGGGCTACAAACTCAGGATTTTCAATAGTTACAAGCAGCTGACCTTTGCGCACGATATCACCTATAAGCAATGGAGTCGTTTTTATATAACCACCCAAAGAAGCAGTTACAACGGCTCTGTTTTCTGGCGGTACATCAATCATCCCATTTAAAGTAACTACTGTAGGAAATGATTTTTCTTCCAGTCCTCCTAAAGACATCTTACTTTGATCAAACTGCGCCTGAGTTACTTGAATGCGATCATCCATCGCTTCCGTATGAGAAGATGGCTCGGTTTTGTCTGTGGTTTTTTCTCCACAGCTTACTAGTACAAAACCTAGTAATGCTATTATATTTAAGTTACGTATCATGTAGTCGTATTTATAAGGTTAAGTAATTAATGGCAATTACAGTTTGATTGTATACATGGAGTTTCTCAAGGTGGCTTAGTCTTATCTCATAAGCGCTCTCAAGACTCTGGATATACTGGTAAAAATTAATCTCACCATTTCTAAAACTACCGTTTGCTGTTTTTAAAATTTCTTGAGAAAGTGATGCTCCTTCATTTTCATAATAATCTAGTGCTTCTTGAAGTTGCGACAACTTTTCTGTTAGGGCATTATATTTTGCATCGAGTTGTATCTCATACTCACTAGATTGTGTGACTGCGATATCTTCGGCGATTTTTGCTGCTTTTATTTTAGCAGATTGACCGCCAAATAATATTGGGATCTTCACTCCTAATTGATATCCATAAAGACTACCATTAAGCCCAGAATTTGTTCCTTGAAAATAATTGAGACTTAGATCTGGCAGGAGCTGTTGTTTTTCAAAACGACCCTTTGCCTGAAGCAGGGATACTCTGTTTTGATAATATGCCACTTCTGCACTACTGCTTATATCTAAAGTTGCTAGCGCTACTTTAAACGAAGGCTCACTAGCGACTACAATAGCTTCGTCTACCTGCACCACTTTTAGTAAATCCCCATAGGCAAGTGCTACTTCGCTCTGCGCTTGTTTATAGCTAAGCTCCACCTGTTTTTGCTTAGAAGTCGCAGTAATCTTCTCTAGGTAATTAGTCTCTCCTAGTTCAAAACGCCTTGACGCCATTCTAGAAAAATCTGTGTACAAACTATCTAGTGCGCTATACACTCGTTCCTTTTGTCTAGCAATTTGATAGTCATAATAAGCTCCTATTACTTTACGCTCAATTTCCTTTTTCTTAATATCAAACGCACTAGAAGCCACCTTAACGCTGGCTTTATTTACGCTCTTTTCTGAAAAATAAACGGTGGGAAATTTAAAGTCCTGCTGTATCCCAAAAACCCGTAGTGGTCGATCGTTTATGGCCAGATTATTCTCGTCAAACTCATAATAC
Organism: Dokdonia sp. 4H-3-7-5; assembly: GCF_000212355.1. Classification (NCBI taxonomy): domain Bacteria; kingdom Pseudomonadati; phylum Bacteroidota; class Flavobacteriia; order Flavobacteriales; family Flavobacteriaceae; genus Dokdonia; species Dokdonia sp. 4H-3-7-5. Next base: position 1,970,997 of record NC_015496.1, on the reverse strand, counting down.
ACCTGCGTTTTATCAAAGCTAAAAGCGCTATTAATCAAGGCTTCAGATTGTGCTACTTCTAGCCTACTCGCTTTTAACCCAAGATTATTTTCAATAGCTAATGGGATTAACTCTTGCAACGACTTAGCCTCTTCTTGCGCTCCTAGGTTTACAGAAAATAGTAATACCACTATACCTATGGTTGTAACCTTGCCTTTGGACAAGCCTTCATTATTTTTCTTAGGAGTATTTAGGTAAGCATACAGAACTGGCAATACGATGAGGGTAAGTAAGGTCGCTGTAATCAACCCTCCTATTACCACAGTGGCTAGCGGTCGCTGCACCTCGGCTCCAGCATTTGTAGAAATTGCCATAGGTAAAAACCCTAAAGCCGCAGCAGATGCTGTGAGTAAAACAGCCCTCAACCTATCTTTTGTTCCTTGCTTTATTAACGCTTCTATACTTTCAAAACCTTCTTTTTGTAATTCTTTAAAATGCTCTATTAATACAATTCCATTTAAAACTGCAATCCCAAACAACGCAATAAAACCTACGCCGGCCGAAATACTGAAAGGTAGATCACGCAGCCACAATAAGAGAACACCTCCTACTGCAGCCAGCGGTATTGCAGAATAAATCATCAGTGCTTCCTTGACAGATTTAAAAGCAAAATAGAGAAGAATAAATATGAGAATAAGTGCAATAGGCACCGCAACCATTAATCGTGCCTTTGCACTTTGTAAGTTTTCAAACTGCCCTCCATAAGTAATAGAATACCCTATAGGTAATTTTACATTCTCGTTAATCAACTTCTGGACGTCAGCCACCACAGATTGTAAATCACGATTACGCACGTTAACACCCACTACAATTCTTCTTCTTGTATCGTCACGAGATATTTTGGCAGCTCCTGTTTTATAGCTTATAGTTGCTAGTTCGCTTAATGGTATTTTTCCACCAGCAGGGAGATCAATGTATAGATTTTTAAGGTTATCGATATCTTGACGCTTCTCCTTGTCTAGTCGTACTACTAGGTCAAAACGCTTTTCTCCTTCAAAAACGCTTCCAGCAGTCTTACCCGCAAATCCCATGGAAACCATATCATTGAGATCCTGAATATTGAGACCATACCTAGCTATTTTTGCTCTATTGTATTGCACACTCATCTCAGGCAAGCCTGCCACTTTCTCAACAGAAACATCTGCTGCGCCTGCTACGTTTTCGATAAGAGCTCCTATCTCACTTCCTTTCTTTGCAAGGATTTCAAGATCATCGCCAAAAATCTTAATCGCAATATCTGCACGTACACCGGTAATCAATTCATTAAAACGCATCTCTATAGGTTGTGTAAACTCTACTTCCATTCCCGGGATGACAGCAAGTGCTTTTTTAAACTTATCTGCCAGCTCATCTTTTGACGAGGCAGACGTCCACTCTCCTTTAGGTTTGAGTACAATAATCACATCGCTTTCTTCCATAGACATGGGATCTGTAGGCACCTCTGCAGCACCTATACGAGTTACCACTTGCTTTACTTCTGGAAATTGACTTAATAGTATTTTCTCAATTTCGGTGGTAATTTCTACTGTGTTACTTAGAGAGGTTCCTGTTTTTAATACTGGCTGAATCACAAAATCACCTTCATCAAGTGTGGGGACAAATTCTCCACCCATGGTGCTATACAAATAGATAGCTATTGCAAGTAAAACTACCGCAATTCCTAATACGAGTCTCTTGCTCTGTAATGCCCAGTGAATAACTGGCTCATACATTTTATTTAGCCATTTCATTAACCTTACGGAGATATTTTTATCTGTCGCATTAGATGGTTTTAAAAACATAGATGCCGCTACGGGTACATACGTAAAACAAAAAATCATCGCTCCTATTAATGCAAAGCTAAAGGTGAGCGCCATAGGCTTAAACATTTTTCCTTCTACACCGCTCAGTGAGAGAATAGGAATAAAAACTATCAAAATAATAAGCTGACCAAAGATGGCCGAATTCATCATTTTTGATGCTCCAGAGAATGTAATCTTATCTTTTAATTGTTGTTGTTCCGCTTTCGCGAAAGCGTAAATCTCATCTTTCTTTCTCGTTATTTCAAATGCTATAAATTCTACAATTATGACCGCGCCGTCTATAATAATCCCAAAATCTATAGCGCCAAGACTCATCAAGTTTGCATCTACTCCAAAGATGTACATAAGTGATAATGCAAATAACAAACACAACGGAATTACGGATGCCACTACTAGCCCAGATCTAAAATTACCGAGTAATAAAACCACTACAAAAATCACAATTAGACATCCTAAAATGAGATTTTCGGCAACGGTAAAGGTGGTTTTTGCAATAAGGTCACTACGGTCTAAAAATGCATTAATATATACACCCTCTGGAAGTGATTTCGACATCTCGGCAACGCGTTCCTTTACAGCTTCTATCACTTTTTTAGAATTTGCATCTTTAAGCATCATCACTTGCCCTAGCACCTTCTCGCCCTCACCGTTTCCGGTAATTGCTCCAAAACGTGTGGCGCTCCCATAACCTACTTTGGCAACGTCTTTTATATACACAGGTACTCCATCGTCATTCTTAACCACGATGTTACTTATATCATCTAGTGATGAAATGAGACCCTCCCCACGTATAAAAAATGCCTGATTTACCTTTTCTATATAGCCACCTCCAGAGACACTATTATTCATTTCTAAAGCTGTAAAAATCTCGCGCGCACTTATATCCATCGCGTTAAGTTTTTCTGTATTGATAGCAACTTCGTACTGCTTTAAGAATCCGCCCCAGGTATTTACCTCAACTACTCCCGGAATTCCTGAGAGCTGGCGCTTTACTATCCAATCTTGGATGGTTCTTAAATCTTCAGCATTATACCTGTCTTTAAATTCTGGTTCTACATCAAGTATGTATTGGTAAATCTCACCTAGTCCGGTTGTGATAGGCCCCATCTCTGGTGTGCCAAAACCCTTAGGGATTTTTTCTGATGCAGATTTGATTTTCTCAGCAATGAGCTGCCTAGGCAAATAGGTTCCCATATCGTCCTCAAATACAATGGTGACGACAGATAATCCAAATTTTGAAACAGAGCGTATCTCTATCACGCCTGGTAAGTTTGCCATTTCTAACTCTACAGGGTAGGTTATGAATTGCTCCATATCCTGCGTAGAGAGATTACGTGAAGTAGTAATAACCTGCACCTGATTGTTTGTAACATCTGGCACGGCACCTATAGGAATTTGCGACAAGGAATACAGCCCAAAACCTATAATAAAGGCCGTAAATAAGAGAACAACAAACTTGTTTCTTATGCTGAAATTGATAATATGTGATAGCATTTTGTCATAAAATAATCAATGTGAAGAGCCCCAAATCTTTACAAGACTAGGTGCTAAAAATAAATTAGATCTGATTATTTATGAAAGCCGTGGTGGCTGGAATAGTCCATCTAGGTGTAACGAAGATGATGGAGCTTGGTAGTGAAAGTTATGAGTTCTAAAATCTACAAATTCAAGTGTTTTGAATTCCTCTTTAATAGTATTCAAAATAAAATCTGCTACAGCCGTATGATGTGTTTGATGCTGGAAAGGTAATTGCTCGTGGTCTTTCTGTTCTTCTTGATGTTCTTTTTCGTGCTCTGCTTTTAGTTCGCCATAATGCTTTGCAACAAATACGAATATATTATCTCCATACTGCTCTTTATGGAACTCTGCATGCTCAAAAAAATCGCCTAGTTGCACCATATCATTAATGTGCATCCCAAAGCTTTGCAATAGGAAAACAAGTGACAACGATATGGATATAAGTTTACTCAAGGGTATAAAGATAACTAATTTTAAATATTACAATATGTAACATAAGTTACCGTGAGCATATTTTAATACGTTTAATTTTACATAAAAAACTGAATTGTCCATGGGTAAATCGATAATATATAGCATCTTATTTTTAAAATGTCCTCAATGCAGAGAAGGTGAATTTCTTGAGGCGCATCCTTATAAGCTTTCTAACATGAATAAGGTTAAAAAGAACTGTCCTAAATGCCAATTAAAATATAGTATAGAACCTAGCTTTTATACGGGCTCTATGTACGTATCTTATGGTGTGGGAATCGCAGTTGCCGTGGCCGTTTATGTTTTATCCTTTATTTTTGGTTTAGATTTTGGACCTACAGGTATTCTAACGAGTATCGTCATTGCATTAATCATCACAATGCCATACATAGGTGCCGTATCAAAATCTATTTGGGCTCATTTCTTTTTTAAATATGACCCTAGCATTCTTAAAAAAGCCGCATAATGATTCAAGAACTAAAAGCCAGTTACGGTCATCTCTTTGAAGATGAACTTATCAATGAAATACTCCAAGTAGGCACTTACAAGGAGGTTCCTGAAGGTTTTAAACTCATGGAAATAGGCGGCTATGTAAAAGGAATGCCGCTACTGGTCTCTGGAGTAATTAAGGTATTAAGAGAAGATAAAAATGGAGATGAGCTTCTCCTCTACTATCTAGAAAAAGGAGATACCTGCTCTATGACAATGACCTGCTGCATGGGGCAAACTAAAAGTGAAATACGAGCAATTGCAGAGACAGACACCAAGCTCATTATGGTACCTGTACAGAAAATGGAAGAATGGACGGCTAAGTACAAATCTTGGAGAAATTTTGTTTTTGAGAGTTACCACAACCGCCTCAACGAGCTATTACAAACTCTTGACAGTATCGCATTTGATAACATGGATGAACGCCTTTTAAACTACTTAAAAGAAAAGGCTAGAGTAAACGATGAGCAAATTATTAATAACACGCATCAAGAAATTGCTTACGAATTGCACACCTCAAGAGTAGTGGTATCAAGACTTCTTAAGAAATTAGAGAACTTAGGAAAAATTGAATTACACAGAAATAATATCCAAATTATAGATTTATAGACCTTAAGTAACTTGGGTTACACCTAGGTCGTTATAGCAAGTCTATTTTTGTCTCTCAATACAAAGAGGTTTATAATGGAGATACTAGAAATACTTGGATATATAAGTGCCTTGATCATCGGCATTTCTTTAGGTTTAATAGGTGGTGGTGGTTCTATACTCGCTGTACCAGTACTAGCTTACTTATTTTCTGTAAATGAAAAAGTTGCCACTGCATATTCTTTATTCATTGTAGGAGCAAGTGCGCTCGTAGGTGGTTTTAAACAACATCTTAAAGGCTATGTAGACTGGAGAACAGCAATTGTTTTTGGACTACCCGCTATTGTAGGAGTTACCGTTGTGAGACATTATGTAGTACCTGCATTACCAGATATTTTACTTACCACAGGTGATTTTGAGTTTACACGTAGAATGGCAATGTTTGGCCTCTTTGCGGTACTCATGATTCCTGCAGCCTTTTCTATGCTCAAAAAAAGAAAGGATAATAAACAAAAAGGGGACGGCACTGTCACTTACAATTATCCACTTATTTTAATAGAAGGCCTCATCGTAGGAGGTATTACTGGAATGATAGGCGCTGGGGGAGGTTTTCTCATTATTCCCGCTCTTGTTATACTAGCAAATGTAGAAATGAAAGTTGCGGTAGGAACTTCTTTAATCATTATCGCTTTTAAATCATTGATGGGTTTCTTTCTAGGAGATGCATTAACCATGGATATAGATTGGCTATTTCTTTCCATATTTACAGGCATATCATTTGTAGGGATTTTTATAGGCAGTTACCTCAGTAATTTTATAGATGGAGATAAATTGAAAAGAGGTTTTGGCTACTTCATATTTGTAATGGCAATATTCATTTTTTACATGGAGTTTTTTGTAAAACATTAAAGAGAATAAAAATCATAAAAAAGGCTATTTCTTATTATTAGAAATAGCCTTTTTTGTTTTAACGCTCGATACTACTTTGTCTTGATATGACAAATATCATAGTTTACTAACTATCTACGTTTATGTAACTTAAGTAACCTACACACTTGAAATGACTGCTTACTTTTATGTTGTTATAATTTTAAAAATCCACATAAAATGAAAGTAGAACAAATTTATACAGGATGCATTGCTCATGCAGCATATTATATTGAAAGTAACGGAGAAGCTGCAGTCTTTGACCCTTTAAGAGAGGTGCAACCATACATAGAACGTGCACAAATAGATAATGCTACAATCAAGTATGTTTTTGAAACACACTTTCATGCAGACTTTGTAAGTGGCCACCTTGATTTACGTAAAAAAACAGGAGCTGATATTGTTTTTGGTCCAGAAGCAAAACCCGCTTATGATGCTATTACAGCAACAGATGGTCAAATTTTTGAGGTAGGTAATTATAAAGTTAAAGTCATCCATACTCCTGGTCATACCATGGAAAGCACAACATATCTTCTCATAGACCAACTAGGAAACGAGCACGGTATTATAACTGGAGACACATTATTTATAGGTGACGTAGGTCGTCCAGACCTTGCGCAGCATGTAGTGTCTGACCTCACAGAAGAAAAACTCGCTGGTCACTTGTACGACTCTTTAAGAAACAAAATAATACCACTTGATGACCATCTTATTGTATATCCTAATCACGGAGCTGGATCTGCGTGTGGTAAAATGATGAGTAAGGAAACTACAGACACCTTAGGGAATCAGAAAAAATTCAATTATGCGCTTCAAGAAATGACTAAAGATGAGTTTATTAAAGCTGTACTTACTGGACTTACGGCACCTCCTGGATACTTCCCTCAAAATGTCTTGATGAATATTAAAGGATATGAAAGCTTAGATACTATTATGGATCGGGCAACTAAGCCACTTGATCCAGCGGCCTTTGAAATAATAGCAAATGAGACCGGTGCTCTTATGCTTGACACTCGCGATGCCGAAGTTTTTGCAAAAGGTTTTATACCTAATAGTATAAACATAGGCTTAGACGGTAATTTTGCACAATGGGTAGGAGAAATGATTCCTGATGTAAAACAAGAAATATTGCTAATTACAGATCCTGGTAAAGAAGAAGAAACAATTACTAGACTTTCTCGTGTGGGTTATGATTTTACGATTGGGTTTTTAAAAAATAGTTTTTCCTCGTGGAAAGAGAGCGGTAAAGATTTTGAAACAGTCACTCGTATCTCACCTCAACAACTAGAAGCCGAATATAAAATGGGTCAACCTCTCATTTTTGACGTACGCAAAAAGAGTGAATTCCTATCAGAACATATACTAGGGGCTATTAACGTGCCTCTCAATGAGATTAACCAGCATCTGGCACAATTTCCAAAAAACAAACCTTTCATCCTTCACTGTGCTGGAGGATATAGAAGTATGATTGCTGCCTCTATTTTAAAGCAACGTGGCTGGCAAGATTTTAGTGATGTACGAGGTGGTTTTGCTCAAATTACAGAAACTACGGTTCCTAGGTCTGAGTATGTATGCCCTACCACTTTGCTCTAACCGGCTATTACTTTGTAGAGCTCTTACCCTTTTAAGGATAAGGGCTCTATTTATTTTTCTCCTTTGTAACCTATGTTACTGTAGCAACTACTTCTATTAGCTAATTTTACGTTATTAATAGTTGAGTCCGCTTTCGCGAAAGCGTAAAAAAAATACACTTATGAACGTTGAACAAATATATACTGGTTGTCTAGCTCAAGGAGCTTATTACATTGAAAGTAATGGTGAAGTAGCTATCATTGACCCTTTAAGAGAGGTAACGCCATATTTAAATAGGGCCAAACAAGATGATGCAAAAATCAAATATATTTTTGAAACTCATTTTCATGCAGACTTTGTAAGTGGTCACGTAACCTTATCAAAGGCGACAGGTGCTCCTATTGTTTTTGGACCAAATGCAAACCCAAGTTTTGATGCTATTATCGCAACAGATAGGCAAGAATTTCCTCTAGGTGACATTACAATTATAGCGTTACACACGCCTGGTCATACGATGGAAAGCACCACATATCTTCTTAGAGATAAAGACGGGAAGGATCATGCGATATTTAGTGGAGACACATTATTTCTAGGCGACGTGGGAAGACCAGATCTTGCTCAAAAAATGGGCGAACTCACAGAAAAAGATCTCGCAGGTTTTCTTTATGATAGCTTACGTAATAAAATTATGCCCCTAGCAGATGACGTTACAGTATACCCTGCTCACGGAGCTGGATCTGCTTGCGGAAAGAACATGATGAAAGAAACAGTAGACACACTAGGGAATCAAAAGCAAATGAATTATGCACTACGTGCAGATATGACTAAGGAAGAATTTATAGCAGAAGTGATAGATGGTTTATTACCTCCACCTCAGTACTTCCCTCTTAATGTCAAAATGAATAAAGAAGGTTATGAAGATATTGAAGACGTACTCAAAAGAGGTACGCATGCACTATCTCCAGAAGCTTTTGAAGCTGTTGCAAATGAGACAGGAGCTATCGTACTAGACGTGCGTCATCAAGATAAATTTGCCAAAGGGCATATCCCTAGATCTATATTTATAGGCCTAGATGGGAGTTTCGCTCCATGGGTAGGCGCCTTAATTGCAGATGTAAAACAACCCTTATTGCTAGTTACAGAGCCAGGTAGAGAGAAAGAAACCATCACTAGGTTATCTCGTGTAGGGTTTGACAACACAATAGGATATCTGGAAGGAGGATTTGATGCTTGGAAAGACGCTGCCATGGAATACGATACCGTAAGTTCTATCACAGCAGATGGTTTTAAAAGCGAATTAGAAAAAGGTAACAAACCTGTTTTTGATGTGCGCAAAGAAAGTGAGTACCTATCAGAACATGTACTTGGAGCAAACAACACACCACTAGATTTCTTAAATGATCATCTAGCTGAATTTCCAGACAAACCTTTTTATGTGCATTGTGCCGGAGGTTATAGAAGTATGATAGCCTCATCTATATTAAAAAGTAGAGGAATCCATAACTTAATAGATGTACAAGGCGGCTTTAAAGATATTAAAGAAGCTGGCATTCCGGTGTCTGCCTTTGTTTGTCCTTCAACACTTTAAAAGACTATGAAAAATATATCACAAGTAGATTGGGAGTCGGCAATTGAGAATGACAGCAATGCTATAATTCTTGATGTTAGAACTCCTGGAGAATGCAGTGAGGGTATCATTGAAAATGCAGTAATGATTGATTTTCTAAATAGCGCTAAGTTTCAAGAAGAAATAAAAAAACTTGATCAAACAAAGAATTACTACGTGTACTGTAGAAGTGGTAATCGTAGTGGTCAAGCATGCCGAGCATTAGATAATCTAGCGATAAAAAACACGTTTAATCTAGTAGGTGGAATGCTAGACTGGAATGGTAAAACCGTAATTCCAGCTTAAACAAAGATATTCCATAGAGTGATGACTATGGTCTTATTGATTGGTTAGTAAAAAACGAGGTTATCAGTAATGATAATCTCGTTTTTAATTTAACATGATATGTAACTTAAGTTACTGGCAGTGGGTAACTAGAGGACTATCTTTAATAAAAAAATAATGAAATTAATAATCCTTATTATGTCCATATTATCATTTCTCTTTGGAGGTAAGCCTCAACAAAATAGCAATATCACTGTTCTAAGCACAGCCGACTTTAAAACCGCTATCACAGATAAAAAAGTGCAGTTAGTAGATGTTAGAACTAAGAATGAGTTTGATAGCGGTCATATAAAGAAAGCTGTAAACATTGATGTTTTTGATAAAGAAAATTTTATTTCTGCTTTCAACTCTTACAGTAAAGAAGAGCCTATTTATATCTACTGTAGATCTGGAAACAGAAGTAAGAAAGCCTCACAGACCTTAGATAGTTTAGGGTTCAAGCAGATTTTTGATTTAAAAGGAGGATTTATGGCTTGGCAGTAATGCTTATTCATCTGTTTAAAAACAGGTTTATTCTATTACATTTAATTAATTACGCTTTCGCAAAAGCATAACACAGACCTCTCAAGGCTACTAAATCAAGCGGCCTCTTTAGATAATTATTTACTCAATACATATCTCATGAAAACATCAATTATAGTACAGAACCTAAAATGTAGTGGTTGTGCAATAACAATCACATCAAAAATATCTGAACTTGATAATATATCAACCGTACAAGTGAACACCGAAACTGCTACTGTTTCCTTTATTGCTCAAGGTACAGAAGACGCATTAAGTGTAAAAGAAAAGCTCAAGTCATTAGGCTACCCATCTATTGAAGATGAAAATGGAGTGCTCTCTAAGGCAAAATCTTTTGTAAGTTGCGCTACCGGAAAAATGAAATGACTTATGAAAAAATTATCACTATCACTCACAGACAAACTAGCGATAGACAGAACAAAACTTGCAAATGAGCGTACTTTTCTAGCATACTTTAGAACTTTTATTGTGTTTTTGAGTTCTGGTCTAGCTATTATAAAACTCGACATTCTCACCGAAATAAAGTGGATAGGATCTATGCTTAACATCATAGCCCCCGTAGTGTTTTTAATAGGCCTGATACGTTTCTTATATGTGAAAAGAAAAATTAGGAAATACTACGCAGCTTAAATCAAATTTACACTCATAACATTATGAAACCATCGCTTTTTTACCTGCCCCTTGTATTCACACTAATACTTCTTACTAGTTGTAACGAGTCACAAAAGACTACATATGTGAGCCAGTCAGGTGTGACACCAGAACTAGATAAGATCACTACTGCTGTAAACCACCCAGGAAAGAAGTTAATGGAATCAAAGTGCTACGCTTGCCACAATCCCTCTACGGGTCACGAAGGAAGGATAGCACCTCCTATGGTTGCAGTAAAATCTCATTATATGAACGATGATACTACTAAGGAAGAGTTTATAGCAGCAGTCTGGAACTTTGTACAAAAACCATCTAAGGAAACATCAAAAATGAGAGGAGCCGTAAAGCGTTTTGACCTTATGCCCTACCAACCATTCCCTCAAGAGGAAATTGAGCTCATTGCAGATTATATGTATGACTACAAAATAGATGAGCCAGCATGGTTTAAAGAACACGTAGAGGAAGAGAGCAAAGGCAAGATGCAATATAGAAATGATGGTAAAATAGACGACACCTTAGCCTCTTTTCAAACTGAAAACAAGGCAGATATAGGTTTGCGCTACGCACTACAAACAAAACAAGAGTTAGGAAAAAACCTAATGGGTACTATACAGAAAAAAGGCACTCTTGAAGCTGTCTCTTTCTGCAATAAAAAAGCCTACCCTATTACTGATAGTATGGCTGTGGTTCAAAATGCAACAATAAGACGAGTGTCTGACAAGCCTCGCAATCCAGCAAATCAAGCTTCTCAAAAAGAACTAAGCATCATAACACATTTTAAAAAAGTAATAGCAAGTGATGAAGATTATGAGCCAGTAACAGAATTAGTGGACGATAAAGTAAACTTTTATTACCCTATTACTACAAATTCTATGTGTTTACAATGTCATGGCACTCCTACAATAGATATTGAACCTGCTGTTCTTTCTTCCATTAAAAATCTTTACCCTACAGATAAAGCAGTGGGTTATAACGTGAATGAAGTACGCGGTATTTGGAGTATCTCATATGAGAATTAGCATGAGGTTTTTTATCACGCTAGTTTTTACAATTACCACTTTATACAATGCTCACGCACAAGATGAAAACAAAACACATTACAGCAGCTGGAACACCATAAATGTTGTAAAAAAGTTCAATGATCAATGGGCGGTAAATGTAGAGCTTAACGCAAGACGCACTAACTTCTTAAGAGATTGGGAGCAAATTGTGATTCGTCCTTTTGTGCATTATATGTTTGAAAATGATTTAGATATTGCCATTGGGTATAGCTATATAAAAAACTACAACTACGCTTCTTATAGCACACCCATTGATGCTACTGAAAATAATGTATTTCAACAACTTACGATAAAGCATAAGTTTTCAAAATTCTCATTTGATCACAGGCTACGTTTTGAGGAGCGCTTTATTGATAAAATAACAGAGAATGATGGTGGTACATTCTTAATAGATGGTACTACTTACAGAAATCGATTCCGCTATAAATTTCAGATTACGGTTCCTGTAAAAACTTTTACATCAAATCAATCTCTAAGTTTAGTGATATATGATGAGGCTTTTTTAGCCTTTGGCAATGGTTTACGACCAGAAAAACTTGATCAGAACTGGATGTTTATAGGAGTAGGTTTTCGCGCAAGCGAACATATACACATTCGATCTGGCTATCATGACATCTATGCAAAAAGAGGAAGCATCTTTAGAAATAACCGAATCTGGGAAACTACATTAACTTATAAAATATAATAGATGAAATTGCTTATCGCCGGAATATCTATACTTATAGCGGTTACTAGTTGTCAAAATAAAGCAACTACGCATACTGATAACAACCAAAACAACAACGCACACACAGAGAAGCACTGGAGCTATAATGGCGAGACAGGTCCTTCACACTGGAAAGAACTTGAAGTAAATTCTGACTGTGGCGGAAAGTATCAATCTCCTATAAATATTGTGAATTATCAACTAGATGAAACACTTGCTCCATTAAACATCACTTATTCTGATAGCACACACATACATGATGTAGTAAACAATGGACATAGTATTCAATATAATTTTGATGCGGGAGATTATATAACATTAGATAACAAAAGGTATGAGCTAAAACAGTTTCACTTTCATGAGCCCGCAGAGCATTTGATAGATGGAGTGCGTTACCCTATGGTTTTACACCTTGTGCATATAAGTGATGCTGGAGAATATGCTGTGTTTGCTGTAATGGCAAAAGAAGGTGTAAGTAGCTCTCCTTTTGATTTTTTAGAAAGTTATCTTCCTTTGAATGTAGAAGAAACCAAGGTTGTTGACACTGCTTTTGATATGAATTTAAACCTACCCGAGAACAAAACATATTTTAACTACACGGGATCTCTTACCACACCACCTTGCACGGAGCGTGTAGAATGGTTTATTTTTAAGGAGCCTATAACGGTATCTTTAGAACAAGTTGAAAAATTAAAAGCCTTAATGCCACTCAACAATTATAGAGATGAGCAACCACAAAATGGCAGGGTAATTAGAGTGTCAAAGTAACACTGCATATTATTTTATAGCATTTCGAAATACAAGTTTATCTCAAAAATCCAAGTATACTTCTATTTGAAATTCTTCTATAGAAGTTCCTTTAGCACACTAGTTTACCTTTTTTACGTCTATGTAACTTGAGTTACAGTAATTCCTTAAGTATTCGACTATTTTTAAATCATCAACACTAAAATGACATCTATGGCTTTACATTTTCAAGTTTTAATAATAGGAGGAGGTACCGCAGGTATCATGACTGCCGCCCAACTTCTTAAAAACAAAAAAACGAATAGCGTAGCTATCATTGAACCTGCAGACACACACTACTACCAGCCAGCATGGACGCTTGTAGGTGCCGGTACCTATGATTTTAAAAAGACAGGTAAACCCATGTCTGCTGTGATTCCTAAGGGAGCAAAGTGGATCAAAGATAAAGCAGCTGCTTTTGATGCAGATAATAATACGGTACACACCGCTAGCTCTGGAAACATCACTTATGACTATCTCGTAGTTGCTCCCGGCCTTGCTTATGATTTGAGTCTTGTCCCTGGATTAGGTCAAGCAATGGATAAAGGTGTTGTGTGTAGTAATTATACAGATCCTCAACATACATGGGATGTAATAAAGAACTTTAAAGGTGGTGTTGCATTATTTACACAACCTGCAACCCCAATAAAATGTGGAGGAGCACCTCAAAAAATCATGTATCTAGCAGAAAATCACTGGAGAAAAAGTGACACTGCATCAAAAACTGATATTGTATTTGCTACTGCAGGAACCATCATTTTTGGCGTTAAGGAAATTGCAAAAACACTCATGGAAGTTGTAGATCGCAAGAACATTAATTTACGATTTAATCATAGACTCGTTGAAGTAGATAGTGAAAATAAGATTGCATGGTACGAGCTCACTAAAGACATCTCTGCTGGAGGTTGTGTTGTAATGTCTGGTGATGATGAAGGAAAATATCTAGACGAGACTTTCCAATATAATTACAAGAATGTCAAGGTGACTAAGAAAGGTGATAAGTACGGAATACATTATGACATGCTACATACTGCACCTCCATCTGTTGCGCCTCAATTTATACGAGATTCTAAGCTCGTGAATGATGCTGGCTGGCTTGATGTAGATATACACAGTATGCAACATAAAAGATATAGTAACATCTTTGGCTTAGGTGATGTAGCCGCACTGCCTACTGCAAAAACTGGTGCCGCAATCCGCAAGCAAGTACCTATCGTAGTTGATAATTTATCTAAACTCATGCAGAGCAATACAATAGGTAAGCAATCTTATGGAGGCTACTCTTCTTGCCCACTAGTAACAGATTATGGCAAGATGGTGCTAGCAGAGTTTGATTATCATAACAACTTTACACCAGATCCTAAACTCAAGCAACTATTAATAAAAGATAGTTCTAAAGAACACTGGAGACTTTGGATGCTTAAAAAATACATGCTACCCTACTTATACTGGAATAAAATGATGAAAGGAGACAACGTATAAGCCCCTACTATCGCGTTAAAAAAGAGACAAAATATCAATTTTGTCTCTTTTTCATTAACTAATGTTTTATAATTACCTACAGAGATATAAAAATGAATTATACCGATTTAATTACATCTATCAATAAACAGAAAAAGGAAATCAAAGTTTCCATTCTATTGAAGCAAGAATCGCAACGATTTACACAGTTGTTATTTAACACACTGTTTGATAATGGAACAGATACAGAAAAGACTCTTGAGACTCTTGAAGCCTTATTTATTACCATAAGAGATCTTGCTTGTCCAGAGATTAAAGGTAGTCCGTGTAAAAAATGGGATGACTTCACACTTGTAATACCTACGCTCTTTTGTAGTTTAAAAAAGGATGCAGAGGCTATTTATAGCAATGATCCTGCTGCACAATCTCTAGAAGAAGTGTACCTAGCCTATCCTGGTTTTTTTGCTATTGCGATTTATAGAATGGCAAGAGAATTTTATGAGTTAGGTTTACCACTCATACCACGACTAATGACAGAATATGCACACCAGCTTACGGGTATAGATATTCATCCAGGAGCGCAAATAGGAGAATCCTTTTTTATTGATCACGGAACCGGAGTGGTGATAGGAGAGACTGCCGAAATACATAATAATGTAAAACTATATCAAGGAGTTACCCTAGGTGCACTTACGGTAAACAAGGATTTAAAGAGCATAAAAAGACACCCTACCATTGAGGATAATGTTACGATTTATGCAAATGCAACAATACTAGGTGGAATTACAGTTATAGGAAAAGATAGTATCATAGGAGGTAATACTTGGGTGACAAAGACAGTACCTCAAAACTCTATAGTACTCCACAATCCTAAAGTAGAAATTCGCAATAAAAAATAAATAAGCAATGAATAAGACACTCTTAGATCAAATAGGAAACACTCCAATAGTCAAGTCTATAGCATTAAATACAAACCCAAATGTGAGTTTATATTTTAAACTAGAAGGTGACAATCCTGGAGGTAGTGTAAAAGACAGAGCTGCTTATAATATGATTAAAAGCGCGCTAGATAGCGGCGCTATAGATAAAAGCACAAAGCTTATTGAGGCTACAAGTGGTAATACAGGTATAGCACTTGCCATGATTGCTGCTATTTATGGGCTAGAAATAGAACTCGTAATGCCTTCAAAGGCAACTAAGGAACGTGTGCAAACCATGAGAGCTTACGGAGCAAAAGTTACACTTCACCCTGACGGGATAGAAGGCGCTAGAGATTATGCTATTGATAAGGTTGAAAATGAAGGGTACTTCTCTTTTAACCAGTTTTCAAATGATCATAACTGGCAGGCTCACTACAAAACCACAGGTCCAGAAATATGGAGAGATACTCAAGGTGAGGTAACGCACTTTGTATCTTCTATGGGAACCACAGGTACCATCATGGGAACCTCAACATTTTTAAAAGAACAAAACAGCGATATCCAGATTGTAGGAGTACAACCTACAGATGGATCTAGCATTCCGGGCATACGTAAATGGCCACAAGAATATTTACCAAAAATCTTTAATGCATCAAAAGTAGATAGAACCATCGAAGTAAGTCGTGATGAGTCTATTGCCATGGCTAGAAGGCTAGCACAAGAAGAAGGAATACTAGCAGGTATGAGTAGCGGTGGCGCAACTACGGCGGCTCTAAAACTAGCTAGCGAACTAGAAAGCGGAATTATAGTAAGCATCATTTGTGATCGCGGAGATAGATACCTTTCGTCAGAGTTATTTGAATAGTGATTGCTTACTTCGTAATATAGGATAAATAATAATGAGGGTAATTACGCTTTCGCGAAAGCGTAGTTACCCTCATTTGTTAAAGTTATTTTAAAAAAACTAAGTATGTAACATAGGTTACTAAGCCACCTACATCTATAACGTATCTTTATATTGTAAAACATAACGATAAACATATACTATTATGGATAAAGAAAACCTATTGCCAGAACAAGTAATCTCAATGCCTAGAATAGGTGATACAGCACCAGATTTTGAGGCAGTTACGACTAAGGGAACTATAAAAATGTCTGAGTTTGCAAAAGATAAGTGGACAGTGATGTTCTCTCACCCTGCAGATTTCACTCCAGTGTGTACCACAGAAATGAGTGGTTTCGCTATTAGAAAACCAGAATTTGACGCCTTAAATACAGAACTACTAGGTCTTAGTATAGACAGTATACACGCTCACTTAGGATGGGTTCAAAATGTAAGAGAAAACACAGGTATTTACTTTGATTTTCCTATCATCGCAGATATTGATATGAAGGTATCAAAGCTATACGGGATGTTACAGCCTAACGAGAGTGAGACTGCAGCAGTAAGAGCTGTTTTCTTTATCGATCCTGCCAAAAAAATTCGTCTTATTATGTATTACCCGCTTAATGTTGGTCGTAATATGGATGAAATTCTAAGAGCGCTAGATGCACTGCAAATGTCAGATAAGCATAAGGTATCTATGCCGCTAGACTGGAAAAGAGGTGATCAAGTGATTTGCTCTCCACCTAAAACACTAGACGCATTAAACGAGAGACTTGCAGATGATTCTGTAGAAAAAGTTACTTGGTATCTCGCAAAAAAGAGTATCTAAAAGTTATAAAAAAGGGCTTAAGAGCATTCACTTAAGCCCTTTTGTTTTCTTAAACCTAAGATTATGAAAGTACAACAATTTGAATATAAACCATTAGCACATTACTCATACGCATTAGTGAGTAATGGAGAGATAGCCATTATAGATCCAGAGCGTGACCCTAAGGAGTATTACGCTTTCGCGAAAGCGAATAATGCAAAGATCGTAGCTATCATAGAAACACATCCACATGCAGATTTTGTGAGTTCGCACTTGCAAATTCAAAAGGAAACTGGAGCAACAATTTACAATAGTGCAAAGCTAGGAGCAGATTATCCACATACAGCATTTGATGAAGGTGATAGCATTACAATAGGAAAAGCAACACTAAAAGCTATAAATACTCCAGGCCACTCACCAGATAGCATTACTATTGTTGCAAGTCAAGGTAGTGATACTATCTTATTTACAGGAGACACCATTTTTATAGGAGATGTAGGCCGTCCTGACTTACGTGAAAAAGCTGGGAATATGAAAGCTAAGCGTGAGAAACTCGCAGAAATGATGTACCAGACTATAACTACTAAGTTTACAGATCTACCTGATAACGCTGTAGTATATCCAGCACATGGAGCAGGATCTTTATGTGGTAAAAATCTGAGTGATGCAAATAGCAGCACGCTAGGTAATGAACGTATGGGTAACTGGGCGTTTAAAGCACAATCCAAAAAAGAATTTATGGATACCATCCTTGACGGACAGCCATTTATACCATCTTATTTTGGGTTTAATGTTGCCATCAATAAAACTGGCGCAGAAAGCTTAGAGCCTGCTATAGAACGAGTTCCTTTTAAGAAGGATGTCGCAGCGACTGGCTTAATTGTAGATATGAGAGATGAAGCCATATTTAAAGAAGGCCATCTTGCAGGAAGTATAAACATACAGGCAGTTTCTGATAATGCAAAGTTTGAAACTTGGCTAGGTGCAATCGTACAACCTGAAGAAGAGTTTACACTAGTTATAACTTCTGAAGAAGATAAAAACTATATGCTGAACAGAGTTGCCAAAATAGGCTACGAAAAGCAGCTAAAAGAAATAATAACACTGGGAACTGAAGGTCTAGTTAAATCAGCAGATTTAGATGTGCAAGATTTCAAAAACAATCCCGACAACTATACCATTATAGACATCCGTAATGTGAGCGAAGTTCAAGAAGAGCAATTCTTTAAGAACGCACTGTCACATCCACTTAATGAATTGAGAGAAACAGCAAGTAACATCTCTAAGGACAAACCTATTGTAGTACATTGTGCTGGTGGATATAGAAGTGCTGCAGGAAGTAGTATTCTAGAAAGAGAATTAACCGGAGCAACTATTTTTGACCTCAGTGAGAATATTAATAATTTTAAATAATCAATTATGAGCAATACAAACAACATAGGTTTAGACATTTCAACATCTCAAACCACAGCAACCCAACTTAACGACTTACTTTCTAACTACCAGATCTTTTATATGAACCTAAGAGGTTTTCACTGGAATATTACGGGAAAGAAATTTTTTGAACTACATGTAAAATTTGAAGAGTTATATAATAATGCACTCATCAAAGTAGATGAAATCGCAGAGCGTGTACTTACTTTAAGTGCTACTCCTACTCATTCATTTAAGGACTACTTAAACAGCTCAGACATTGAAGCTGCCAAAAATGTAACTGATGGCGAAGAGGCAATAGATAACATCCTTGAATCTTTAAAGGTGTTGTTACAAAAGGAAAGAACAATACTTACAACTGCTGGAGACGGTGGTGATGAAGGTACTGTTGCTTTAATGAGTGATTACATTACACAACAAGAAAAGCTAGTGTGGATGCTCTCTGCATATCGTAACTAGTATATCTAATCAATAAAAAGTAAAGCCCTTTTGATTTTCTCAAAAGGGCTTTTTCTATAGCTACCATCTAAAATCCATACTGTACAAATACAGAGAAATTTCTACCTGGGTCGTTTATAGGTACTCTTGTAAAATCTGCCTGATTTACAAAAGAGAAGTTGAGGTGATTATTATAAGTCTCATCAAATGCATTTAAGACTGCTAGACCTACATTAAAGTCTTTAATAACTTCCATACCAAAACGCACGTCTAAGGTTTCATAACCTGCAGTTTCTTGCTCTCTAAAGCTTGACGCTATCTCATCTTGTTTTGATGTCACTGTATAATCTACACTAGCCCAGTATCTATCTTTTTCAAAAGCTACTCCTAGTCTTGTAATCAAAGGAGGTGTTAATGGCAGCGACTCATCTAGATCTTCATTTTTAGTATAAACATAAGAGAGACTTGTATTAACATTGAAATAAAGAGCAAAATCGATTGCTACATCGGCTTCAAAACCTGTTTTGTAAGCGTTATCAAGATTTACAAATCGTTTTACTTCTTGTGGTTGTGTCATAGGCATAAATTTACGGTCCAGCTCCGGGTCTACTACTTGTACAATATAGTTTTCATAAAATGAATAGTATCCAGATAAGCCGTATCTAATTGCATCAATTCCAGTAGTAAAGAACTGCTTCCCTTTTATTCCTATTTCAAACTGGTTATTCACCTCAGCTTCTAGAAAAGGATTTCCGACATATTCAAAAGGATCTTGTCCTACAGAAAAGTGATTTATATAACGCTCTATCATATTTGCAGATCGTACGCCACGCCCATAAGCTGCTTCTAAAGTTACATTATCTGACACTTTATGCTTGATAGAGACCGTTGCTGAGATATTATGTTCCTCTCGCTGCTCTAAGTTAGTATATAGCGACTGGAAATCTGCTTCTGGATCTTGGATGTCTGAGACCACAAGATCATATCTCACTCCTGCAGTAAGCATTGTCTTATCTGACAATGCATATTTATTTTCTACAAATAACCCAAAGTCATTTACATAAGAGTCTTGCCATACTTTATCCTGAAAAACCAAAGGTTCTGCAAGCTCCATACCCATCATATTACGTTTTACAACTCTCGTCCTACCACCATCTCTTGCAATAAGCATGGCATCAAGACCTCCATAGAGAATCCAATTATCTGTTGGTTTCATTTTTAACTCTAGTTTCCCTCCTGCCGTAGTAGCATCTATAGCAGACAGCGCCTCTGTAGTCATGAACGAAGGTCTGTTTTCGTTAGACATGATATGATCTACATAAGAGTAATATACTTTTGCATTAAGCTCTTTTATAAAACCATTCTTCTTAGTCTTCTTATAGTCTATGGATAAAATTGAACTATTATCCTCTTCTGTATCCATAGGTAATCCAGCGTGTAATACATCTCTGCCAAATGATTGTCTCCAGTGCGCTTGAATTCTTTGGTTATCGTTTATATTATACCCTAACCTCAAACCATAATCTAAACTTCTAAAGGACGAAGGAATCTCAACACCATCCCCATCTTCATAATTACCAAAATCACGATAACCAGCATTTGCAGTGATATCATATTTCTCAGTTACTTGATTTAGCGATAAAGAAGATACGAGAGAATTGCCATTAGATTCATATCCAGTATTTACACGACCATGCAAGCCGTTGTCCATAGATTGAGGTTTCTGAGTGACTAAATTAATCACTCCGCCAAAGGTTGCTCCATACCTCACGGTATAAGGCCCTTTTATTACCTCAATACGTTCTATCTCTTCAGGTACCACATGAGTAGTAATAGGATCCATTCTGTTAGGGCAAGCGTGTACTGCTTTTGTACCGCCATCAAATTGAATATTAAGCTGTTCATACTGAATAGCTCTAAATGACGGATCTATGGCATAGTTACCTCGTTTAATTAATGAAAACCCGTTGAAATCATTAAATAAGTCGGCTACATTTTTGGGTTGCACTACTTTCTTAAGAAGATCTGTTTTAACTGTAGTTAGTACTGGGTCTGTATTTCCTTGTCCAGTGACAAGTACTGTATTTAATTGAATAGATTTTGAAGTTATTGTGTCTTGTTTTTCCCCTGTTTCTTGAGCTATCATTGATACAGGTATAAGTGCGCACAGAAGCGCAGTTCTTTTTATATTCATTGTTTCTTTATTCCAAATTACATCACAGTGATATGGAGGAAATAGCATACATCTATTTCCTCTCCTTTTTTAAATAAAAAAAGGACACACCTTTGGAGGATGGAAAATTGCGTAAGAAAACATATCACTATACAAAGCCGTGTAGTGATGATTATTACCTTTTGTGGCTGGCACAAATGCTACTTCTTGGAAGCTCACCTCAAGCTGACAAAAAACCAATTGATCCCACTCTAGAATTGGAGTCTTTTGTTCATCTTGAGATGATGTATTGGCTGCTACTTTAGTTAGAAAGCATTTACCATCACACTTTAGTTCTGGCTTATCTGTGTTCTCACATAATTGTGCTACAAAACTTTCTATATCCAGAGTGTACCATCCATAAACAGCAGATACTCTTAAGCTATTGCTCAAGAGTAACAATGATAGTATGGACATGGCAAACAGCTTCACTAAATAAACTTATAGATGATAGGTACGCTTTCGCGAAAGCGTAATTAAAAAAGTTAACTAGTCAAAAATATTGAGAAATCTACCTTCTATAAGCTACCTAGGTTACACAAGAAAAATAAATTAAAACTACACTTGTGTAACCATTGTTACCCAACCAAAAATGTTTAATTTTTATTTTTGTTTACAAAATCTTCATAACTATGGATACCGAAATTCTTGCTAGAATCCAGTTTGCTTTTACCATCTCCTTTCACTACATCTACCCACCATTAAGTATAGGCCTAGGTCTTATTATGGTAATTATGGAAAGCTTGTGGATACGCACAAAAAATGAACAATATCACATCCTTGCCAAGTTTTGGACTAAGATTTTTGCACTCACCTTTGGGATAGGAGTGGTTACGGGAATCGTAATGGAGTTTGAGTTTGGGACAAACTGGGCAACATATTCTCGCTATGTAGGTGACATATTCGGCAGTGCGCTAGCCGCCGAAGGTATTTTTGCCTTTGCTCTAGAAAGCGGATTTCTAGGTATCTTACTCTTTGGATGGAACCGTGTAAAACCTTGGGTACACCTTGTTGCAACCATAGGTGTATTTTTAGGATCTATGTTTTCTGCCGTTTGGATTGTGGTAGCAAATAGCTGGCAGCAAACGCCTGCTGGTTATCATATTGTAGGAGAAGGAATGAATGCCCGTGCAGAGATTACAGATTTCTGGGCAATGGTTTTTAATCCTTCTAGTGTAGATAGACTTACGCATACGTGGTTTGCAGCATTTCTCGCTGGAGCATTCTTAGTACTTAGTGTACATGCATATTACCTTATTAAAGGTCGTTATGTTGTGATTTCTAAAATGGCATTTAAAATTGCGCTAGGAGTTGCCACTATCTTTTCTTTAATGCAATTAGTCACTGGTCACAGTTCGGCAGAGGGCGTTGCTGTTAATCAGCCAGCAAAACTAGCTGCGCTAGAAGGACATTATGATGCAAGTGGCCCAGCAGATTTATATCTTTTTGGCTGGGTTGATAATGAGACACAAGAAGTCACAGGGATTAAATTACCAGGAGGATTATCTTTCTTACTGCATCAAGATTTTGACGCTCCAGTAACTGGTCTTAATGCCTTTCCAGAAGAAGACAGACCTGGACAAGTAAATGCGGTCTTCCAGTTTTATCATATTATGATTGCAATCGGTATGTTCTTCATTGGGCTTACGCTTTTTGCTTGTTTCTTATGGTGGCGAGGTACGCTGTTTGAAACAAAATGGTTGCTCAAGATATTTGTGCCATCTGTAATACTTGCGCAGATAGGGAATCAAGTAGGCTGGTTTGCAGCAGAGATGGGAAGACAGCCTTGGGTAGTATACGGTCATTTGAGAACTTCTGAGGCCTTCTCACAAGCTGTTACTGCAAATCAGATTGTATTCTCACTCGTACTATTCTTTGTAGTTTATGCTTTATTACTTTTCTTATTTCTTTACTTATTAACTAAGAAAATTAAACACGGCCCTTATAACGAAGATGATAATGATATGGAAGAAAGAACCTTTACTAAGGAAATTACAGAACAGGTAGCAAACACTTTAAATTCATAACTATGGAAACTTTATTAGGTATAGATTACCCTACACTTTGGTTTCTCGTTGTAGGAGGTGTTTTTTCTGGATATGCCATACTAGATGGTTTTGATTTTGGGGCTGGTGCCTGGCATTTATTTTTTAGAAAGGAATTAAGTAGACGTGTTGCTCTCAATGCGGTAGGACCTGTATGGGACGGAAACGAAGTATGGCTAGTAATAGGTGGAGGTGCTCTCTTTGCTGGATTCCCAGTAATGTATGCCACTTTCTTTTCTGGCTTGTATATCCCTTTTATGCTCTTTTTAATGTTTATCATTTTTAGAGCAATTGCTATAGAATTTAGAAGTAAAGAAGAATGGCTATGGTGGCGCAAAATGTGGGATATATGCTACAGTGTGAGTAGTATCATGCTAGCGTTTTTACTAGGTGTCGTAATGGGCAACGTACTACAGGGAATTCCTATAGGTCCAGATCTAGAGTATGACGGAAGTCCATTTCTTGGCTTTTTAAATCCGTACGCAATCATTACAGGATTTACTACACTATTCTTATTTATGACCCACGGAGCTATCTATTTACTACTCAAAACAGAAGGAAAGCTTTTTGATAAACTAGAAGGACTTCTTAAAAAGGCTATTATTCTTTTTATAGTGTTCTTTCTAATCACATCTTTATACACGCTTATTTACATACCTCATCTTTCTGATGATTTTAAGGAAACTCCAGCTTTATTTATCATACCAATACTTACGTTTTTAAGTATCGCAAACATCCCGAGACTGGCTCACAAAAAGCGTTTTAAGATAGCCTTTTTCTTCTCTGCACTTACCATTTCTTTAATGATGGTGCTTGTAGCTATAGAGTTATACCCTACGCTTCTATACTCAACAATTGATCCGGCAAATAGTATTACGATTTACAATGCCGCATCTTCAGATAAGTCATTAGGCATAAGCTTGACAATGGTTGCTATAGGAACTCCGCTCGTTTTAGGATATACTTTCTTTGTGTATAAAACCTTTGCAGGTAAAGTAAAACTTGATGACCACAGTTATTAAACGAGCGTTTTGAAAAAGTATAATCGTCACATTAAAAGCACACTAGATATCCTAGTGTGCTTTCTTTATTACAATCATCTATTTGAGTAACCTAGGTTACAAATAAGCTTGCTTTAAAAGTTGATATTTGCATAAAATAATAACATGGATTGGATTTTCTCCCCCTGGCCTTGGTATGTATCAGGACCCATCATTGCTTTCATCATGTTTTTACTTATTATGGTAGGTAAGAATTTTGGAATGTCTTCTAACTTAAGAACAATGTGCACCATCTGCGGCGCAGGAAACAAAGCAGATTTCTTCAAATTTGACTGGAAACATCAACGATGGAATCTCACTGTGGTTCTAGGTGCGATTATAGGCGGTTATATAGGATCTCAATGGCTATCTACAGACATTGCAGTAGCTATCAATCAAGACACAATAACAGACCTCAACAATCTTGGCTTTAATAGTGCGGGAAAAGCCTATTTACCTACAGAGCTATTTGACACAAGCGCATTACTTAGTTTTAAAAACTTGGCCTTATTAACTATAGGTGGATTTTTAGTGGGCTTCGGTGCTAGATATGCGGGTGGATGTACTTCCGGTCACGCCATCTCTGGTTTAAGTAATTTACAACTACCATCACTCATCGCCGTTATAGGGTTTTTTATAGGCGGCCTGTTTATGATTCACGTGCTATTCCCCTTTATATTTTAAAAAATGAGAACACTTATATATTTGTTAATCGGTATTCTTTTCGGAATAACTATGTTTAAATCTGAAGCTGCTTCGTGGTTTCGTATTTATGAAATGTTCAAGTTTGAGTCATTTCACATGTATGGAATTATAGGATCTGCGCTAGTGATAGGCATTGTAGTAGTACAACTTATTAAACGTCTCAACATCAAATCATTTTATGGTGAGAAAATTCATTTTCACCCTAAGGCAAAAAGTTTTAGTCGTTACATGATAGGTGGCGTTTTATTTGGTTTAGGCTGGGCACTAGCAGGAGCTTGTCCAGGACCTATGTTTACCTTAATAGGAGCAGGTTACATTCCTATTCTTGTAGTTATTGCTGCCTCGCTGTTGGGTACATTCGTATATGGATTAATAAAGGATAAACTACCTCACTAGAGGCTGTTTATCCTTTATCTATATTGAGTGTTGTTGTTACGCTTTCGCGAAAGCGTAATTACTTAAAAAGAATTATTATTTTGTAATATGTACAATAGCGTCTCCTTGATTTACGATAGGAGCATGATTAATACAGATAATATATCCTGAATTAGGTGCCTTTATATTTTTTTCAAAATCACCAAAAGGTCCAGAAACACTCGCAATTACATCTCCTTTTTCTACAAAAGTTCCAGCCTTTACATGAGGCCTATACATTCCAGAATATCGCGCTCTAATCCAAAATGACTTCTCGATAATAATAGACTCTGTCTCTAATCTCCAGCTATAATCATCTGCAAGCTCTTTTGTAAAGTCGCGCACACCAAGGTGCTGCATTACTTTTAATGCGCCTGCCACACCAGCATCTGTAATATCACTATTGATAGCAAGGGATTTTCCACCTTCAAAAAGCAAGACTTTCTTCCCCTTTTTTACACAAGAATCTCTAAAGGATTTCTCTCTATTTTGTGATTTAAGTATAAATGGTGCGCCAAAGGCTTTTGCAAGCTCTAGCGTTTCATCATCCTCATTAATCCTTATCTGTGGAGCATTAAATCGCTCTCTACCACCTGTATGAAAATCCATACAGTAATCAACGTGTGGTATAATCTCTGTCATTAAATTATAAGCATACCTGCTGGCTAGCGATCCCCTTATACTTCCTGGGAACACTCTATTGAGATCTCTACCATCTGGAAACTCTCGCGTCTGATTAAGAAACCCAAAAACATTTACCACAGGGATACATATAATCGTCCCGTGCGTTGGCTTATTATATTTTTTTGAAACAATCTGCCTTACAATCTCTACTCCATTGACCTCATCACCGTGAATACCTCCAGTAATAAGAATACATGGACCGGGCTTTGGTGCTCGCTCAATAATGATGGGCACTTCAATCTTTGTTCTAGTGTGAAGCTTTGCAATATCTAGGTTTACTTGCAATCCTTTTCCTAAAGAAACAGCGTTCCCTAGTATTTCAATATCATTAGGCATTTCTCTCTACGTACTTGATAATATAGTTGGCAATATTTTTTCCTGTTGCAGTCTCAATCCCTTCGAGACCTGGAGACGAGTTTACTTCTAGTATTAATGGACCACGAGCAGATTGTAAGAGATCTACTCCTGCAATTCCTAATCCCATTGCTTTTGCGGCTTTAAGTGCTGCATTTTCCTCTTCGTCTGTGAGTTCGATTACGTTTGCACTTCCTCCTCTGTGTAAGTTAGATCTAAACTCTCCTTCTTTACCTTGTCTTTTCATAGCTCCCACTACTACTCCATCTACAATAAACACACGTATATCTGCTCCTCCAGCTTCTTTAATAAATTCTTGAGCAATTACTCTTGCTTGTAATCCATTAAAAGCTTCTAGTATAGACTCTGCAGAGTTCTTATTATCTGCTAGTACTACACCTAGGCCTTGCGTTCCTTCAAGTAATTTAATTACAAGTGGCGCTCCTCCTACTCCATCTACAACCTGACCAACATCCTTAGAGTAGTTAGTAAAAACTGTTTTAGGAAGTCCTAAACCGGCTCTTGATAAAATCTGTAAACTTCTTAATTTATCACGTGATCTTACTAATGCTTGCGATTCTGTTGCAGAGAAGACCTTCATCATCTCAAATTGTCTCACTACTGCTGTACCAAAAAATGTTACAGAAGCCCCTATTCTCGGGATTACCCCATCAATATCCTTTATTTCCTTACCCTTATAGACAATAGTTGGGTTTTTCTTTTCAATAACGAGGTTACACTTAGTATGGTCGATAATGATCATCTCGTGACCTTTTTTCTCCCCCGCTTCGATAAGACGCTTTGTTGAATATAAATTTGGATTTTGTGATAGCACTACAATTCTCATAATGTGGATTTAGTTTCTTTTGCCGAGAAGATAATCTAATAAGTGGTTATTTAATATTATTTGCAATAAATATTTTGTATTCAACCGTGATAATACTAATGTTTTTATAGAATAGCAACGATATGAGATACTTAAACTCTATTCATCTCATAAAATACAATGCATAAAAAAAGCTTCACATTGCTGTGAAGCTTTTTACTTAGTAGCGGGAACTGGACTCGAACCAGTGACCTTCGGGTTATGAGTTTAACAAATAACCGAATAAAGCTTCCTAAATAGCTTCCGCTTAACAAAATCGTGTACGGTATAGTGTACTCTGATTTATAATTTATTTATTCAAATATATAGCTTGTATTACATACTAACACAACAAGTATTACAAAGTTTATAAATCAGCTATTCTGTATTACAACTAATCTCTTGAAGCACTCATCGCATTTATAACTTCAGATCGTTTGAGGTTCCAATTAGAATTATATTAGAAAAGAGATAATCTTATAAAGAGTACACAGCTTTAAACTCCACATCATTTTTTATTGCTTTCAAAAAGGCAATCTTTAAAAACTTCTTATCATCATAATAATCAAATTCATAGTCTTCTATCAATTCATCTAACGTATTTAAATAAGTCCAAGCATTATCACTCTTTTGAAATCTTTCATGCCTTCTTTTAATTTCATTTAAAAACCGTTTTGAAAATGTCTTTACTTTATCTTCATAACGAGTAACGATATCAAACAACCAATCCCAAGTCTCTATTTTATCTGCTTGACCATTCAAGTTAATTTCTAAATCTGTAAAATTCAATTCTTTATCCTCTTCATTTATATCGGCTTTGTAGTTTAAGTTTATCTCGATATTGTGCACTTTTGATGAAAATGGATAAAAAGTAATTCTATCATTTTCTATTGGATCTTTCGTCTTTTTTCTATCTTGATTACACTTTTTACAAATAGGAACAAGATTCAAAAAGTTTACACTAGCAAATGGATAATGTGCTTTTGGTAAGTAATGGTCGTAATCTTCACGACAAATACTTTCTGCTGATTCAATATCAATAAGACCACAACAAGGACAAACATCAAAATCATTTTCAGCATGTTTTATCAATTCGTTGTAATATTCCATTTTATCACCAGCAACCTTTCCTTTTTCTAATAATGTTTCATAACACCATTTAAAAAGAGGTTTTATATCGTTTTCTACAATTTCAGGTAATTCTTTTAGATAATTCAATACTAATCCATTACATAATTCTTCTATAGAATTATTAATTTTGAAAGCAGACTTGATAATATTTTTATCATGTTGGTTAAGTTTTTTGAACTTTTCATAAATACGTTCAACCTCATCTTTCAAGGTCTTCTTGACTTTGGGAGTTGATTTGTATGAATAATGATAAATATCTTTGAATGCTTGTTCTAACTTATCATCACAACTATCATCACAAGCATTACACCAAACATCACATACAACTTTCTCTAAAAGGTTGTGAAGTGTAAAAACATCATGCTGTATTGGCGTGTAGAGTCTTAACATTAACTTTTTAGGTCTAAACGATTCAACTTAGCTAAGACTAAATCCTTTTCTATGGAAGGGCCTAATATTCTTAATTCTTTTTTCAAAGCTTTTTTATCGGCTTCTGTTTTAATGTTATCAAATTCAATCTCCATTAAAGTTTCGTTAGACCAGTCTCCAATAGATTGGTTATAATTAAACAATTCATCTAGAATAGTTTCTACTGATGTGCCAAAAGTATTAAACTCTAGTTCTTTGGCACTTTTTGCTTCTACTAGCTCTGTTTTTTTATCTCTATCAAAAAAGATAACGTTATTAGGCATACAATCTGAAATTATAAATGGTGAATGGGAGGTAAGAAGTACATCTTTTAACAAATGTACATTAGCTCCATTTTTCAAATTGCCTGCTTCAATGCTATCGTTTAATATTTTAATGAATTTTGCTCTCCACGCTGGATTAAAATGAGTTTCAGGTTCATCTAACAATAACAATGTCCTACGTTCTTTTAGCATTAAGCAAATACCAATGGTATGTAGAAATTGTTGTTCACCATCCGAAAATTCTCTTAGCAATAGCGCTTTAGGTTTCTTTTTGCCTTTTATCTTTTTTAAGATTTTATAATCTAGAAAATGGAAGACAGTATCTGTAGGAGCTGCAACAGGTAATTTCCCTTTGGTGTAAAATCCTTTAGAACTATAGACTTCTTCTTTTATACTTTCCGAAACTATACTTGAATTTAATTCATATAATACTTGAAAAAAGCGGAAGAGTTCAAAAGAAGTGCTAAAATAATTTTTAAATGCTGTTTTGGTAGCTTCATTAACATAAAAGTCTAATTTTAGAATATTAAAAGGGCCTGTATATTCATCTTTTTCAATATCATCATCGAATTCATTCCAGCAAGTCGCACATTTTTTTAAATCATTTAATATTTCGTTAATGTGTAATAGTATTGGGTTGTAAACTATTTCTTTTTCATTTTCAAAAGGGATACCTTGATTATATAATTGTATGCTAAAGCTTTCTAAAGATTGAATTCCCAATTCCTTTCTTAAAGGCTTTAAAGTTTTCACATCTTCAAAAAGTAATGCTGCTAGTAAAACAGCTTGACTCATACTCTCATCAATATAAATAAGACTAGATTCAGGTTCTTTAAATACAATGTTTTTTTTATAATCTTCGCAGTAATTATCAAAGTTGATCAGTCTATTTTTGATGAAAGGTAAACTCAATGTTTCATTTTCTCCAGAAGAATAAGCAACTACCAAATCAGGTAAATAATATTTAGCTTCGGCTGGTGCTTCATTATTTTTTGATGGATGCATAGAAATCTTATGCTTTTCAACTGCATCTGTATATGGATATTTTTGAATGAAAAGTTGTGGCTCGTTGTCTTCTTTTTTTTTCTGATTGTTCTTTTTTGTAATGGTGACTTTGTACGAACGATTTAAGTCTGGTGAATCTTTTTGAACAATTATATACTGCAAAGTGTAGGCATCTGGTGTAGATACGTGTCTTTTAAAATGCTTATCAAAACTGTTTGGGCGAAACTTGGCTACACAAAACTCTAAATGATAAAAAATAGACGCTAATGCTTCTAAAACATTAGATTTACCACTACCATTAAGACCAGCAAAACAAAAAGGCTGAAACGTGTCCATAGAATCTAAATTCTTATGAAAATTTATGCTAAAGCCTTTGTGTAAGCTTCTAAACTCGTCTTGTATGGTAAGATTTAGTAGCTTCATATCAATTTTAGTTTTACAGCTTCTTCGTTTTCATCATATGCTTGTTCTACAATGCCTTCTTCTAACATTTGAAAAACCACTTGTTTGGCTTGTTGATATTGGGTTTGGTTGTCAAACTTTTGCTCTTCTATGCGTTCTAACAATCTGCCTGCATAAACTGTAGCAATTTCTTTAATATCGTGTTCTTCTTTGTCAGTGTCTTGTTCAATATCAATTGCAGCTAGTAAAGTATCTAGCTCTATATCTACGTTAAAGTTAAGTTGCTCACTAAAAGCTCGTTGTAACAAACTGTTATACAGGTTATCCAACTCATTTTTGGATTGGGTGAGAGTTTCTTTTTGGACTTGTATGTTGTGATAAATGTCTTCAAATTTGTTTTGAAGTTCTATTGGTACATCTTTCAATTTCAAATCCTTTATGATGGTCAGGTTTAATCCTGCCATTATAGCTCCCTTTTCTCGAGCTTTCATTTGAAAGCTTAAATATGGATTTGAATGAATAGAATATGCTAAATAGTAAGGGTTACACTTTTTAGGGTCTAAGGAAAGACAAGCCAAATGCTTTGTGTTTATTGCTGTAGGAATATTTTCGGGTATTACTGCTGAACGTCCGACTGTACCCATTATAGTGATAATAACATCTCTTGGAAAAACCGTATATCTTTTTAACTCTTCATATTTTTCATTAGTTATAAATCTTCTTTCTTTCCATTCGAAAGTGTTTTTAACAGCATTGTCAATACCTAAAACTGCAACTGGGCCATCTTCAACAAACTCTGAATGTTTTAGATTACTACCAAATGGACCAGTCCTCATTGAGTTTTTCCTATCTAATACTAAAGATTTAATTTGAACATCTGCCCAAACACTAAATTGTGGATTTGCTTTTCCAAACATCTTTAAAAACTGAGCTCTTAACAACTCATCAAGCAAAGCAATACTCTCTTCTCTTTTTTGCACTAAAGCACTGGCTTTGTCTAGTAAGGCTACTATTTTGTTTTGGGTTTCTATCGGAAGAATTGGTATATCAAGATTCTGAATATATTTCTTGGATATATGTTTTAAACCAGCACCTTTAAATCCTCTTTCAAGAATGTGAATGTTTCCAAATAAGTAGTAGAAAACAAACTTTTCGTTAAGATCTTTATCTTCTTTCTTATAGGCGACAATACAATCTGTTGAAGTTGAAAATTGCTCATCAACATAATGTGCACTCGCTTTTCCTCCCGTTCCAAAAATCAATGAAACCCTTTCTTCTTGAAAGACATCTATTCTTTTAGATAAAATAGCACTAGAAGTGTAAAAAGGATATAAACCTTCCTTATTGCCATCACCAGCTTTAATCTTTGATTTCTTAGCAAAATCGAACAGCTCATCAAATTTTTCTGTTATCATCCTATCAAGTCATTTAGTTCTTGCATATCTGCTAAAATGCTTTCTTCCGTTTCTAGTAGTCTCGCTAGAATCTCTTTAGGTGGGTCGTATTTCTGCTCAGTATATTCGTATTCTTTATAGCGGTTGTAACTTAGGTCTAAGTCGTTTTCTTGAATTTCAGTAAGTGGTACAAAAAAGTGGTTTTTACGGTCAGTATATTCAGCACTTTTTCTAGCTATGTAATTACTTTTCACTAATGGCAAAGGGTTTTCTTTTAGCTTTCTACGGTTATCGTCTAAGCTATAGCCATCATTTTCTAAAACATAAAACCATACTTTATCCGTGTGCCATTTTTTACTATCCTCCTCCACTTTCGTAAAAACCAAAATAGCCGTTTTTACACCTGTGTAAGGCTTAAATGCACCA
Organism: Dokdonia sp. 4H-3-7-5; assembly: GCF_000212355.1. Classification (NCBI taxonomy): domain Bacteria; kingdom Pseudomonadati; phylum Bacteroidota; class Flavobacteriia; order Flavobacteriales; family Flavobacteriaceae; genus Dokdonia; species Dokdonia sp. 4H-3-7-5. The sequence continues at coordinate 1,938,598 of NC_015496.1, read as the reverse complement.
GCTGGTAATGAAATAACGGCTTCTAGTTGGTTATCTCTTAACAGTATTTCTCTAGTCGCTTTTTGAGCTTTAGAAGCACCAAATAAAACCCCTTCGGGTATAATTACGGCAGCTTTACCTCCAGCGCGTAACATTTTGGAAATACGAGCTAAAAATAAAAGTTCGGTAGAACCTGTATCAATGCCTAAATCTGGGTTTACATCTCCTTTGTCTAACTTACCAGTAAATGGTGGATTAGCGAGCACAATATCGTAATTCCCTGATTCGTTATAGTTTTTACTGAGCGTGTCTTTATATTCTATATGAGGGTTATCTATACCGTGCATCATTAGGTTCATTAAACCCAAACGCACCATAGTGGTATCTATATCAAACCCATAAAAGCTGTCATTTAATATTTGTTTGTTTTCTTCTGTCAAAACAGAAGAAATTGTTGCGCGTTCAAAGCCATCTTCATCTATTTGTAACAGCTCAGGTTCTTTTTTACGCACTAGGTCACTTAAAATGTAATTGTATGCACCCAATAAAAAACCACTTGTTCCACAAGCTGGGTCTGCTATTTTATGACCCAATTTTGGTTCAGTTAATTCTGCCAATAGTTTAATTAAATGCCTAGGTGTACGGAATTGCCCGTTTTTACCAGCAGTAGCAATTTCTTTTAACAACATTTCATAGACATCGCCTTGTATATCTTGGAAAGATTGCTTGCCATCTTTGGCATCTTCTTCAATTTCAATAAAAATTTCATCTACTTTCTTTACTGCTTCTACAAGCAAAGATGGTTTTTGAATGATGAAAACTGCATTTTTCATATACTTCGTAAAGGATGATGTTTCGTCATTCAAATCTTTAATATGTGGGAATACATTGTTCCTAAAGTGTAACAACATATCGTCAGCAGGCATAGATTTAAAGAAACTCCATTTTAGTTCCTTTTTGGGTCTAGGAGCTAATGCTTCTTCACGTTTTTTAAATAATTCGGCTTTTTCTTCTTCGGTAGTATCAGGTTTTGGTCTATATGAACTTTCATCTATCCAAGGGGTGTATTCGCCATCAAATTTAGATTCGTATTCTTCACCATTCCATTCAGCATCACGCTCTCTCTTGCTTTCCAGCTCATCTAGTCTTTTTATAAAAAGTAAATAGGTTATCTGGGAAATAGCATCGATAGGATTTGAGACACCACCACTCCAGAAGGTATTCCAAAGACTTACGATTAAAGCTTTTAATTTTGGATTGTTTTGTAACATTATGCTGCTAATATTTTTGTTGTTAATTGGAGGATTTCGTTAATCTCTTTTGGCGAAAATATGCCTCTTATTCCTTCTGGGTGGATCATTGTAAACGGTGATTCTATCAAGTTTTTCTTTTCTAAATTTCCTTTTTCTAGAATGTATTTTTTTAAGATATCTAGAAACTGCAGTTGTCGGCTCGATAAATCATTATGTTCGGTAATAAAATTATCAAAAGCATTGGAAAGACTATCCGTAAAAGTTTCTAATACTTCAAGGCCTAAAATATGCTTTATAAACTGTATAAACTTTGCTTTTTTATTTTGATAAACTCTACGCAATAAACCAATAGTAATATGAGGATTTTCTTCGTGTAATTCTTGAGCTAGTATTTCGATTTCTTCTTCAGTAATCGCATTACCAGTAACTATTTTTTGAAGAATAGGATTTGATTCCATCAATTCTTTAATCTTTTCTTCAACCATTTCCTTGTAGCGTGTAATACTTACAGCTTCATTTTGTGGTCCAAATTCTACCATTTCTTTAGCGACAAGTTCATCTTCAAAATTAAATTTAGAAGGTCCAGAAGTATTTTCTCTGGTGTCAATATATCTAGCGAGAGGAGACAATTTATCTATTAAACTATTGAAGTTGTTTTCTTTGACATTGTTCCAAAAATGAATTCGTTGAGCATTTTTTATAAGTTCTTGTTGTTTGGATACTATGTTTAATGATAGCGGTAAATCAGAAATACGTTCTATTAAAGCATCTTTGAGCATATTGTACTTTTCGACTTCATTTTGCATTTTTGCTAAAGAAACCTCTAAAATATCTTTCTCAAAACGCATAGCTTTATAGTCTACACCAGAAATAGTTCGCATTAGAGGAAGTATTTCAGCTTTTAAGAAGTCTATTTTTTCAGAATTTATATTTTCCCAAAAATCAGGGTTGTTAACTTTTGCAATACCTTTGCTATTCTCTTTTATGACTATTGAGTTTGCAGGTAGCAGTATGATTTGTTTTTGTAGCCTTTTGCATTCTTCCTCAATCGTATTTTGAATACTAGCTTCAAGTGCAAACTCTAATTTATCTAATCGTAAACCGAATAGTTTTACAGGAATAGGTATGGCTTGTTTTAGTTCTTTTCCTTTCGGTTTTAGCTTGAAATATTCAAAATTATCCCAACAATCTAAAATTAAGAAAACGTCTTTTTCAGTACACCAAGATTTCATTTGTGTAGGTTCGAGTAAACGAGTTCCTCTTCCAATCATTTGCCAAAATTTGGTATAAGAGTAAACAGGTTTTGCAAAAACTAAGTTCACCAATTCTCTAATATCGATACCAGTATCTAACATATCCACACTAATAGCAACTCTCGGAAAATCTTTGTTTTTAAACTGGTCTAGTAAACCTCCTTTTCCGTGAACTCTTGAATCTTCAGAAACCATTACTTTGGCTAATTCCCCATTGTATTGTGGATAGAGTTGGTCAAATATTTCTTCAATGCGTCTTGCGTGAGCAATATTGGCACAGAAAAATATTGTTTTCCCAGGCAATACACCATTGATATCTTTTATGGATTCCTCCATAAATTCCTTTACAATAAGTGTATTTGTCCCTCTATTTATGACTTTCTTTTCTAACTCTACGCCTTCAAAATTGATTTCGGAAATCTCCTTTCCTTCAAGAATTAATTTCTTTTGGTCTTCTAAGGAAACAGTTCTTTTGCTAATGCCATCCGTTTGAAATTTGGTTTTAATTTTCATTACCTGAAAATTGCACAAATACGGAGGGATATTATTTACAGCTTCTTCATAGGTATAAGCAAAAGACGGCAAACCATCTTCACAATTAAATATTTTAAAGGTGTTATGGTCAATAACATCTGTTGGTGTAGCAGTTAAGCCAATAGTAATGGTGTTAAAATAATCTAATACTTCTTTATAGGTATTGTAAATACTTCGGTGACTTTCGTCTACCACTATTAAATCAAAAAAGTGAGGTGATAAAGTTTCTTTTTCTTCACGAACAATATTCAGCATTGTTGGATAAGTAGAGATATAAATCCGTCTATCCTTTGCAATACTTTTTTCTCCTTGTTTAGGCCATCTAGGTTCGTTAGGCAAATGCTCTTTAAAAGCTTCAAGCGCTTGGTCTCTTAAAGCAATCCTATCTACTAAAAATAGAGCTTTTTCCGCCCACCCTGCTCTCATTAGCGCTTCAACTAATGCAATGGTAGTTCTGGTTTTTCCAGTACCAGTTGCCATTACAATTAAAAATGTTCTTCTTTTTTGTTCTAGCCCATCCATTACAGAACGGATAGCCCTTATTTGATAATCTCTTCCTGCTACATTGGTATTTATTAATTCTGTGGTAAGTGGCTTTTTTGCTTCTCTAATATACTGGTACCTTTCTAGATCTTCTCGAGTAGGATAACCAATCACTTTTCTTGGTGGAGCATTTTCTAAATCCCAAAAGAATATCTCGTGACCGTTAGTGTAAAAACAGAAAGGCAAAATATCTTTTGTTTCCATCTGAATATTATAGCAATATTGTTTTGCTTGTTCGCGACCAGTTTTTGCATCCTTAGTACTTTTTTTAGCTTCTACAACTGCTAGAGGTTTTCCATTCTTCCCTAATAGAACATAATCTGAAAACTGATTCTTTTTATAGTTTCTAGCTGGTTCATCTACTTGATTTTTAGCTAATAAATCAACAATATATTCTTCTACAACTTGAGTGTGATCGTTTATATCCCATCCAGCTTCTTTTAGCTGAACATCTATGAGTTCTTTCCTTGTAGTTGATTCGTTCATTCAATTTATTTATGCCGTCACAAAATAAGTCATAATTAAATAATATGATTCTAAAAATGTAATTCGTTTAAATAAAAATTAAGGAAATACACATCCTTAGATTAGATAATAACTTTAGGACTAAAAAATCAAAAATCACAATACCTCATGTTTTCATTTATCGATCAAAATTTGACAAACTGATTTTATATAACCTATAAATTGCACCCAGATTGGTGTTTGAGCTACCAACAAATGCTCTTATTTATATAAATTAATATCATGTCAAAAAAACCAATGACTTCAAGTGCAGCAAGTAGAATACAATCAAGAACTGCCAAAACATCAGGAACCGTATCTAAAAACAGCTTTGCCGCACGTGCGACAAGTGCAGCTACTAAAACAAAATAATTATGAGCGCATTTAAAGAAGATTACCAGCCTACGCAAGATGACTTAGATAATAGGTCTGATCAACTTAACCCGAACAATGAGGAGTATAAAGGAGATAATGATTAACATAAAATGATAATTAACTACATTTATCCCGCTCACAAAGAGCGGGTTTTTTTATGAAAGCTATCCTACCACATTTATTCGAATTTATGAATTCTAAGATGCAAGAGTACACGAGTGTTCTTGTAGAACAAGTTGTACAAGAACGAGGTTCTTTAGAAATATTAGAAGATGAACTAAAAGAAGGTACTAAAGCTAAAGGTGAATTGACAGCTATTTTTGAGATCCTCTTTCCATTTGCTACTTGGGATGAGCAGAGCATTAACCTTATCCCAAAAATTCAGGAGATGAATGGTGTTAATGATTTAATAGCTGGACTGGTAACCACAGAAATAGCTCATAAAGAAATAGATTTTGATAGCTTTTCCAAAAGTATGAATCCCATAGGTATAGCTATGGCTGCTATAGGTCTTTTTGAATGGATGGATACCAATGTGTTGTCCATGGAGTCACTGGAACATGACATTAATATGAGTAAGAACACTCGTCGCACTTGGCTCAAGTTCTTTTTTGAAAAGCCCACTGATAGCTTAGAGATTACAACTAAGCCACACAAGTTCTACAAAGTGCGTAAAATAAGCCCAAAGGATTATTTTCATATATGGGGTAAATTCATCATTGTAGACATGGCTGATTTTGATGATGACTTTAAAGACAGAATAGCTGCACTAAAACAAGGATGGGTTGTTTCTAAAAAAGATCTGAAGAATAAATACAACAAAAGATCTGAAGATATTAAAATAGCATTAGAAGACGCAGTTGAACAGCCAGATTACCCAAGCTCATGGCCAAAGGTAATCCCAGATAAAGACAAATTTCCTTATAGTGTTTCTCTTTTTATTGCTCGAGAATTAAGCTTGATGTAATTACCACTTATTCCATTTACTTTGAAGTGGTAAGTATTAGCACTTTTACACCAATAGAATTGATGTGTTCAGACACTTAAGTTTCTTCACAAAAATTTTTTAGACACTACCAAATCAACGAGATCACCTCCCTCTTCCAAAGCTTGACTTTCTAAAAGGTCACTACAATTTATATGATAACCTTGCCTGTTCAGGTCTTTACATTTGTTATTCCAGTCATTAAATTCTGTCTTATCAGGATATGCAATGATATTATACGCCTTTAGAGGTTGTAATAAAGATTCCTTAAAATTAGATTTACTACCAGTTGCCAGCCATGTATACTCAGGAAACATTAAACTCATAACGATTGCTGTCTTTTCTGACTCTGTAATACAAACTGTTGACAATGTATTACAGTCAATTATATTATGTAATCCAAATAAACATTGCTGTAATATAAAGTTATCAAGCTGTAATACTTTGTGCATCCAGCTTATGCGATTGTACGGTTTCTTGACTCGTTTGCCAGTATGTTCAATATACTGCATCACTTTCCCACCTCTAAGGCGTTTTTCAATATCCATTTGAAAAAATACAGTTGCTCCTTTCCAGTATGAACACGTACCTATATGATACCTTTTAAAAACTTCAAGTACTTGACCGAGATTAAAGTATTTCAATAGGTAATTAAACAGATTGTTAGATGCATAATTATTACAGTATTTGAAGAGAAGATCATCGTTGTGGTATGTTGGCACCTGAGGTACAGGTCTATGTATTACATCATATGACAAAACACTATTTGCATAAGGTTTATTGAAATAGCCGCATTTACTTTCTCTATCACATCGTCCTAAAGTAGATGTCAAATAGCCCCCGTCCTGCTTATCGAGATATCTCACAAAACTTTTCTTTGAGCACTTAGGGCAAACGTATTTCTTACTAGAGCCATCTAATACATATCTATAATTCATAAGCTAATACTTTATACTCGTACCAATCGTACTAATAATATAGTACGATTGGTACGAATAGATTTTGTGTAGTTTACTTCTTGTTAAAGTGATTTTCAATCAAATAAATCTCCATTTCCCTGACAGTAATATCTGGGAAGTGTTTTTTACTTCTTTTAGGATCTAGAGCACTAGTTTGAATATTAAATTCATTCTTCATCATGTGGTACAACTTGTCGAACTCTTCCTTAGGAAGTGTTTTAACAAGATTATATACCACTTGAGCATTCATAGATTAGCAGTTGAGCTTATTTCTTCTTTTCCTTATAGCTCCTTCACTCAATCCTAATTCCTTTCCTATCTCAACATTATTTTTCCCTTGCTGTATCAAGTCTACCATCTTTGCATCCCTAGTATCAATGGAAGCAGTTGTAGCAGTCTTTAAATGATCAAGCTCACTGGTATACTCCAGAAAATTAAATTTTAAGAAATTGAGCTCTTTGTGTATCTCGCATAGAATGACATGCTCACCATGATATATATGCTCTGTATTACGTTGTTTTATTTGCTTGATATACCTGTGAGATACTTCTAAAGTACTCGCGCCTATAGCAAAACAACTGTCACAAAAATTCATAAGCATTTTGCTTCCTGCTAGATCATTTTTAGTGAGAGGTACAGAATTATCCCTCTTAGGAGTATGTGCAAGCACTAAAATTGAAACAGTGGTAGACTTAATTATTTTTTTCAGAAGCTTCATTAGGTTAAGTGCATACTTAGCCTTCTCGCTATCTGAATTTAGATACGTTAGATTATCTATGATTATGACATCAGCACCGTTACCTATAATTGTAGCCTCAAGAGTCCCACAGAGATAATCCTCTATGGATTTATATTCTTTTGGTAGGTCTAATTCTGGATTTAGCTCTGCTCTATGAAATAAGTTGTCAAACGTGTAATGACTAGAATAATCTACAGAGTATCTATTTTCAAATTGTTTATCAGAAAGTTCAAAATCTAGGTATAAGACTTTTTTAGGTTTACACTCTAGTTTGAATCCATCAATAGCAATTCCTCTACTAAGACTATCAGCTATTTGTACTGCAAGTATTGACTTTCCCTGATTTGTATCTGCAAACAATATGGCAAGCTCATTCTCATACCATAATTCACTAAACAACATGTTTGGAATAGGCCTAGATTTGGCATCATCAATCCACTTATTTACAGGCTTTACAATTAAACAATTGTTTGTAGTTCTTTTATCTTCTAGATCTTCTTTCCTTCGCTGGAGATCATCAGCAATGATGGATCTATTCATCACCCTTATTGTAATAGAAAGGTAGCTCACAATCTTCTAGGGCATCTACAAGAAAATCTCTTACAAATTCTGAGACAGTTACTTCATAATGCGCTGCGAGTTTCTCTAAATAGATTTTGTATTCAGTATCAACTCTGAATATTACTGTTGCTTTCTTTTTGTCCATAATGTTTAGTTCTAATTAAAAAATAGTTAGAGTAAACACCGAGAAAAGAATAATAGATCCCTACACCTGATCAGTAGTGTTTACTGGGTGTAAGATTTTAAAATACAGAGAGTTAAACTAGGGTAATATTAGGGGTAGAAAAGGGGTAGACACGGGGTAATTTGTTAAAAATTAAAATTTTAGTGATCTTCAAAGAATTTATCCCATTCATTTTTGAAAAGATTTTTCTTTTCATCGTGAGCATCACCTTTATCTCGGTGTTTCAATTTGTTAAAATTAGAAGGGAAATTTTCTACTATCAAATCTGAAAATTCTCTCATAGACAAGTAAATTGTTTTCACCTCATGTTTTAAAAAATCAAAAAGCGCTATCCCATACGCTTGTGATCTATAATCTTCTATAGAAAAGATGTTGTCTATAAAGAGAATGGTATCAAAAGAATCTATTTTAGTTCTATTCTCCTTATAGATCTTATCTAAGATAAGATTGCGATCATTACTTTTCTGATTCTCAAAACCGAATAAATCATTTAAGTATTGTAGTATTAAATATTCATTTTCAAAGGATATCGTCTCTTGTAGTTTCAATGAGCTTTCATAAAGGTCACGATTGAAGTACCCCCTATCTCCTACTAAATATTTGGAGATCATATCAAGCTCATACCTGAATTGTTCTGCTATGTAATTCCGTTCAGCATTTAAGGAGTTCATTCTAGGCGTATCCACAGAATTACCATCTACATTTAGGCTATTGTTGAGCATAGGTATATCACACCAGGTTTTGTAATACAAATTAAAATACTCTAAACCAATCTGTTTTTTTTCGTGATCACTGCGCCCAAAGCATTCGTCTTGAAATTTTCTGCGAAAAGAAATTAAGTCCCCTCCAATAAATCCCTTATAATTATCCAAAAGAAAATCCCGAATTTCTAAACCTAACTCAGGTGTGAAACGTTTTTCTATAGGTCTTGAATTAGAAAGTGTTATTCCTAAACTACCATCCATTCCCATATTAACCGTTGAAGAACTCAAAGGTTGAACAGAAATAATAAGACCTTTTTCCTGCAAAAAGTCAGTGTAGCCTTGTCCCATTGCGTTAGCTTCTTCTACACTGACAAGCCCAAAGTTTTTAAATTCCATTATTTCAACATATTGGAGTAATCCTGAGGCAGCACTGCATCAATATCTCTCAAATATTGTTCTAGTGCTTTCATAGTAGAATGACCCGTGATTAGCATTAATTTACTTTTTACTTCATTTGGGGTTAGCTTTATGGCAAGTTCTTTATAAAGCTTAGTTATAAATGTGTGTCTAAAACTATACAAACCGTAGTTTGTACCTAAAGAAAAATGACCCTTTACTGTTTTAAAACGTTTTGTAAAGTAGTCTCTCCTATTACCTTCCTTAGTCTCCCAGAGACCACCTATTCTGTCTGGCGTAAATAAAAGAGCATTACTATCAAGTTTCTCCAATCCAGAAAGCTTATCTATCAAGATATCTGGGATAATTTTAGTTTTGACAGGTTGATTCTTAGCTCTCACATAGAGTTTTTTATCTTTTAAGTCTAAATCACCTATTCTTAATCTACATACTTCAATAGGCCTTAAGAAATTGTAAGAAATGAATTGAACAAAGAGTAACAAAATGGGATCATTAACTTTCATATAATGAAAGACATCTTCTACCTGTTTAGGAGTGTATGTCTTGTTTCTCTCAGGCACAGATTTAAGTACATTAATCTTTTTGACAAAATTTTCTTGTACTACATCATTATCCTCCAAAACTTGAAATAATGAGGAAATAGCAGTCCTTGTATTGTTTCGATTGCGTGCACTAGTTAGTTGTAACACACTGTTCAAATATTGTATTACAGACTTCTTCTGTATAGTTGTGATGCAGTTTTCTTCCGTATAGCTATTATCGCTTAACCATACTTCAAACCTTTTGATCCTACTTTTAAATTTCGGAAATGAATTTTCATTAAGAATACGCTGCTTAGTCTCTAGACCTAATTGAAAAGCGTCTTTAATAGACATCTGGATAGCATTATCAACTTGTAATACAGGATTAGATTGTTGTATTACACTAGTACCTTTAGTATTTATAGTTTGACCAACCTTTTCTTTCTCTTGTGATTGAAGGTATTCCTTAACAGATTTGTTATCTACAAATGGATTATATCCTGCTTCGAGAAGATTCTCTATTGCTGCTTTTACAATCTTTAGCATTTTCCATCTCCTAGCCTTGTCAGGATAAGTGTTCACACTTGCCTTTAGATTAGTCTGTCTTTCGAGTTTTCCTGTTTGAGGATTTCTGTAAGAGTAGTATACGTACCAATTTTTAGATAAAGCTACTTCTTTCTGCTTCTTTGAGAGCTTTGACCAATTAAAAATATCCACTCCTCCAGTATAAAATTTAGGCTCAGAATAATTAAGTTTCATGGTCGAATCGTGTACGTTAGCGTGTACTTTGAGTAAATGTAAAAAAAGTGAAGGCATAAAAAAAACGGATAGTGAAACACTATCCGTTGATTTTGTTGGCGTTAGCCTTAGTAGCGGGAACTGGACTCGAACCAGTGACCTTCGGGTTATGAGCCCGACGAGCTGCCTACTGCTCTATCCCGCGATATACGTTCCAGTAACACGTTTCTTGATTAGGCCATCAGTACTGCGTTAATTGGAGTGCAAATATACAACAAACTTTTCCTTATTACCAAATCGTAAAGGGCATATTTAACAAGAAATCACAAACTTTTTTCTCAGCGATTACTGCATACTATATTTAACCTATGAATAAAAAAACAAGAACAATTCTCATCTCGCTGGTAATCTTAATACTAGCAATACTTACAGCTCAAATTCTTATAAATCGAGCTGTAAAAAATAAAGCAGAATTCTTTTTAAAAAATAGGCTGCCAGAGCATTTTACTGTCTCATATAGTGATATAAATCTAGAAAGCTTCTCTGGAACTATCACTATTGTAGATCCAGAAGTGCATATTCAGAACAAAACGGATACCATAACGCACACAATCGTTAAAGCAAACTCATTTACAATTGAAGATGTAAGCTATTGGAGTTATCTAGTGAATAAAGAAATCAACATAGAAGATATTAAACTTAATGGTGCAGCAATTACATACAGCAAGCATAAATTCAAAAAATCAACAGACACGGTAAGAAAACCTCTTGCAAAAGTTTTTAAACCTATCCTGCTTGAAGAGTTAAGTATAGATAATGCCTCATTGACAATTTATGATGGAACAAAAGACTCAATATCCGTTAGCGTAGGAGATATCACCTTAGAAATAGACGACATCTATATAGATAGCAAAACTCTTTCAAGAAAGATACCTCTAGATTACTCGGACTACAATGCTAATGGTTCCGAAATATCTCTCAAAGTAGGCAAATACGAACGACTCACTCTTGAAGATTTTACCATAACTGATAGAAAAGGACGTTTCAACAATATCACATTGAATACAAAATATAGTAAGGCTGACCTCTCAAATATAACTCCAATTGAAAGAGATCATTTTAATCTCGCAATAGCAGCGATTGAAATAGACAATCCCACTTTTGGATTTGAAAATAGTGAGTTATTTGCTGGAGCTATCTCGATCTTAATTGACAAACCTACTTTAAATGTTTTTAGAGACAAGCTAGTTACTGATGATAATACTTACAAGCCTCTTTATAGTAAGATGCTCAGGGAGGCTCCTATTAACCTCCTAGTAAATAATGTAACTATTAAAGATGGTAGCATTGTTTATCAAGAAAAATTAAAGGATGACAATCAAGGAGGTCGCATTGAATTTTCTGCTCTTAATGCATCTATAAACAAACTAGGAAACACATATCCTGCTGGAGATAAAACAGCTTTAAAACTCACCGCTACTTTTATGGATAACACTCCTATTGAAGTAGATTGGTCTTTTGATGTAAATGATAAAAATGATCTGTTTCTATTTAAAGGAAGTATAGGAAAATTACCAGGAGAACAGATGAATCAATTTACCGCTCCCAATCTAAATATTAAACTCACAGGTGAAACTTACCAAACCTACTTTACCATAGACGGTAATGCTAGCAAATCTAGCATTGATATGCGTATGAAATATGACGATTTTGAGATTGAAATAATGCGCAAAAGAGGGAAAGGCATTAACAAGTTATTATCTAAGGTTGTAAACCTATTTATTAAAGAAGATAGTGATGACAAGCCTACAGATTTTAGAGAGGGTACTGGTGAGACAGAAAGAGATGCAACAAAGTCATTCTTCAATTATCTTTGGCTCAACCTCAAGTCTGGATTAATCGCGACACTAGCAGGAAAAGGATAAATTCTTATTTTTTCATAACCCAGCATAAAGCATCTACACGTTTTTTTGACGAGTAAGCCTTCACGTCTGAGGTCATTAATAAATCCTTGAGACGCACTACGCGGCGTATCCACGACCTGTTAGATACAATCACTAATCTATTGATACGCTTAGCATAAGAAATATCAAAAAATGTATGGTCAATAAATGCTCTTATCTCAATCTCATCCACATCATCATCTTCAAGATAGATATTGATTTTATCGTGACTTTCAAGCTTTTTCTCTATCGCCGCCTTTACTTGGTTAACACCATCTTGAGCGATTTTGTTTTCATAAACAAATCCTAGGGTGTCATCTGCGATATTAAGTTCTATTATCATAAATTATTTATTGATAGAAAGATAGATATTTAATAAATAAAAAATAACGCCCAAATGTAAGAAAATGGGCTATTGTTCGATGTCTATAGCAGAGAATGAAGTTAAAGTTCCATCCTCAAAACCTACTTGCAATTCAATAGGGTTACAACAAACCTCACAATCTTCTACATACACACTACTTATGGATGGATCTAAGAGCATAGAAATCTCTTCCCAACAGTAAGGGCATTGAAAAAAATGTTCGTACATGACGATCTAATATATAGAGGATTACGCTTTCGCGAAAGCGCTACCTACGTTTTAAAAATCTACATTAAGCAATTGACCTGTAAGCTGTAATAACTGTATCTCTGCAAGCTTTGCTGTATACTTTGCAGCGTTCTTGGTAGTCTGCGCATTAAGAAGATTTAATTGTGCTTGACGAAACTCTACACTTGATACTTGACCTAATTTAAATTGTTCTGATGAGCGCTCAAAATTAGCCTCGCTAGTAATTACATTTTGCTCTTGCAATCTAAAAACCATTAGTGCATTCTGATAATTTCCTTTTGCATTAGCAATGTCTCTGTAAACCTGTTGCTTGAGCTGCTCTTTAATTAACTTCTGACTATCAAGAGCTATTCGTGCATTTTTTAATCCTACAATTGATCTGCCGCCATCAAAAATATTCCAGCTTAAGCTGGCCCCGGCAGCAAGACTAGTCGAACTTCTAGTAGTTCCAGGAAAAAAAGCAGATGCAGGATTGTTTGCGAGATTCCATCCATAACTACCAGTTAACCCTATGGTTGGCAAAAAGAGTCCTTTTGCCTTTTTTATTTCATAATCTGAAATAATGATATCCTGTTCAACTTGCAATAAATTCACATTATTTACACTTGCCTGCTCAACATAACTATCTATCAATAGCGGACTTACGAATGCCACTGTAGTATCTGCTGTTTTTAAATTTTCAAGTGGGGCCGCAAGAACTACATTGAGATCACGTTGTGTGTTGCGCAGTTGCTGTTTAGCATTTAATAAATTAATACTATCTGTTACAATATCTACTTGAGCATTTAGAATTTGTAGTTTATTAACTTGCCCATAATCAAATTGATACTGGGCACGCGTTTCACGCTTTCTTGAAATCTCTAGTGCAGTTTCAAAAACAGCTATATTTTCTTCTATACGGGCAACCTCATAATACACTGAAAAAAGCTGAACCATGGTGTTTTCTATAGTTTCTCTCGCCTCTAACTGTGATAGGTTGTATTGCTCCTTAAGCTGTTTATAATTATAAAATCTACCTAAACCGTCAAAAAGAGTATAACTTGCATTTATAGATGCATCATAACGCACAGTTTCGGCGTCTGGTATAACCACATTAGGACGAGCATTTCCATCATTATCTAAAGCACCATTAAAATCCGTAGTACTCGTAGTTCTGTCAAAATTTGCACCTGCTTGTCCAAAAACAGTAGGGAGATAATCAGAATTTAAAATACTTGTGTTGTTATCTGCTACACCTACATTATTATTTGCGATCTGAATCCCAAAATTATTAGTAAGCATGGCACGTACTGCATCCTCTGAAGAAAGAAATGGAGTTTGGGGTTCTTGAGCAAATGCGCTGACATAAGCACATAATAATACCAAAATTAATGGCACGCTATATAATCTATTTGTCATAAAGTGGTTTTATTAAGGTAGCATCCCCGTCTGAGCTATTTTTATCATCCATCGCAGCATTTGAAGTATTATGCTCTTCCTCCTCTTTCATCTCCTTAATTGCACGCTCTACTTCTTCCTTAGTGACCTTTTCATTTGTTACCAACCACTTAGACTTCTGCTTCACCGTATTTGTAAATGATAAAAGTATTGGAAGTATAATCAATGTTAATACTGTAGCAATACCAATTCCGTAAGCTATAGATATTGCCATAGGTTTAAGAAACTGCGCCTGCCTACTTTTTTCTAATAGCAATGGAGCTATACCGGCAATTGTTGTGACTGATGTAAGAAATATTGCTCTAAAACGCGTTCTCCCTGCCTCATATAACGCAGTGTCAAATGCCATTCCTTCCCGTAAAAATGAGTTAAACTTACCAATAAGAACCAACCCATCATTAACCATAATACCTATCAAAGCAATAATACCTAAGGCAGAAAGAATATTTACAGGAAAATCGTGAATCCAATGGCCCCAGCCCACTGCTATAAGACTAAACGGTATCATTAAAATCAATAAAAGAGGTTGACTGTAGCTTCTGAAAGTAAAAGCAATCACAATATAAATAAGAAATATAATCACAGGAACTACAATCTCTGCGGAGTCGGTAAGTTTTTTTGCCTCTCTATTTTGCCCCTCATATATTACTCTTACCGTTGGGTATTTTGAGAGTATGTCTGGCATCACTGTATTCTCTATAGTGGCCAAAATCTCTGTAGGACTACCTTTGGGATCTTTAAGATCTGCATTCACTTGAATTTCTCTAAGGCCGTTAAGGTGTCGTATTGACTCGTCACTACGCATAATTTCATAAGTGCCAATTTCAGCAAAAGGAACTCTTTGTCCACTAGGAGTTACAATTCGCATTTCATCAAGATCATTTATTGATTCCCTATCAGAACGTGCATACCTGACCCAAACTCGTATTTCATCTTGACCTCTCTGAAAACGTTGAGCTTGTAGACCAAAAAAGCCTGCTCTTATTTGAGACATTACATCCGCAAGATTTAAACCAAGAGCATATGCAGTTTCATTAAGCTCTACATTAATTTCTTTAATACCCTCTGGATCTGTGTCTGTCACATCTGCTAGTAATGGATTTGTCTCCATATACGTCCTAAGCTCTTGTTTAACAGCTTTTAATTCTTCAGTATTATTACCCAAAATAGAAACTGAAACAGGACTACCTCCAAAATTTCCTCCAGACCCAAATGTTAACAATTCTACTCCATAAACTTCCCCTACCTGTTCTCGTATTGAGTTTGTTATTTCTTGGGAAGCAAAATCTCTTTCTTCACCCGGAAGCAAGTTAACATTTAAAGAAGCTTTATTGTTACCCGGTCCTACACGCTTTATAATGTTTTCGACTACCTGTTTGTTACCTGATTGTCTTGCAGTATAATCCTCATTTACAACCCACACAGCTGTCTCAATTGATGTTATAATACTATCTGTAATCTTTGGATTAGTACCTTCTGGCATCAATAGGTTAATACTTACCCTATCACTAGCAATATTTGGAAAAAAGGCTGTACGTATAATTCCTCCACTTATACTCCCTATAGTTAAGATCATAAGAGCAGCAAGTATTGCAAAAGTCACAAAACGTTGTTGCAAAGCAAATCTCAGTATGGGACTATATACTTTATCCCTCAGATAACGCATCATTTGATCACCGTACTCATTATATTTTCTTAGTTTAAATAAGAGTTTATCTATTCCCTTTTTATCCTTGATAGAAATTTCATCGTCAGGTATAAGTGCTTTTGAGTGTGCAATGTGTGCGGGAAGGATTACTAATGCCTCTACTAGAGAAACCACCAGTGTTAATATTACAATAACGGAGACTTCGCCAAAAAAATTACCTATCCGCCCATCCAAAAATAGGAATGTAGAAAAAGCAAGTATAGTTGTTGTGATTGCTGCTATAATCGGCGGCAGTACTTCCATTGTTCCATCTATCGCGGCTTGTGTGCGAGATTTCCCCATTTCAAAATGCTGATAGATATTCTCTGAAATCACAATACCATCGTCTACTAGAATCCCTATCACGATGATCATTCCAAATAACGACAGCACATTAATAGTAACATCAAATGAGTCGGCAAAAATAAACATTCCTAAAAAGGATATAGGCAACCCAAAGGCTACCCAAAAAGCTAGTCTTGTGTTTAGAAAAAAGGATAGAAAGACTAAAACAAGAATAATTCCAACAGCTCCATTTTCAATAAGCAGATTTGTGCGTTCATTTAGACGTATAGATGAATCACTTACTACGTCAATGTGTATACCCGTATACTTTTCATTGAATTCTAAAATATACTCGTTTACTTGATCTGCTGTCGTTATGAGATCTTCACTATTAGTATTTGTTATTTCAATATTAACTGCCATATTACCATTAAAGTAAGAGGCATTTGGAGTTTCAGAAAATCGATCGCTTACATCGGCAACATCTTGAAGTCGCACTGTGGTTCCATCTTGTTGTGATCGCACAACAATATTATTAAGCTCATTACCATAATAAACACGGTTACTAGCCCTTATAAGATAATCTTCTGCATCAGTTTTGATATTACCACCTGTCGTAAGGATATTTGCTCGACTTACAGCTTGTGCGACTTCTACAAATGTGAGATCATACGCAAGAAGATCGTTTTCTCGGACAGCAATTTCGATTTCCTCTTGTGGGTATCCAGATATATTTATTTGTGAAATACCATCCATGGCCCTAAGGTCATTTTCAATATCTCTAGCTATATTCTTAAGCGCACTTAATTCAATATTCTCACCACTTATTGCAAAATCAATAGTTTGACGTATTTGCTCTTGTTTTGATACCACAAGAGGTTCCATACCTGTCGGAAAGTTAGGCACTCTATCAACTGCATTTTTTACCTCGGCAAGCATATCATCAATATTCTCATCCGTTTCAATTTCTACAGTAATACTCCCACCACTTTCTCGTGAAGTAGAGGTCACACGTTCAACCCCTATTAAACCTTTAAGGTTATCCTCAATTTTAAGTACAACACCTTCTTCTATTTCTTGAGGAGCTGCACCTGGATAAGTAACATTAATATTAATAATTTCGGCTTCCTGTAAAGGAAAAAAGGATGACTTAAGCTGCAATATACCTGCAACCCCAAAGATTACAAAGGCTAGAATTAGAACATTCCCAGCTACCGAATATCTTATAAAATAACTTATTATTTTTTTCATTCTGGGGTTTGTGTTTGTTCTTTATTCTCCTTTACTAACATACCTGCGTATGCTCCTGGAACAGATTTAGATAAAACCTTAGTTCCATCTGGGATACCTTTAACAACCATTTTATCTGGAGAAAAATATACAGGATTAACTTCCATAACATCAAGAATACTATCCTTAAGAACAAAAATTTTGTTTTGATCTACAAGTAATTTTCTAGAAAGCTCAATTGCATTTTGTTCATTTTTTGCTTCAAGCAAGGATTCAAGATACATTCCTTCTTTTAAGTCGTCTCCATCCACTTGTACAAAAACACCGATTGTTTGTGTAGCTTGATCTACTCTTCCATTAACACGAACTACCTTACCAGTATATGATTTATTACCATTTACAGTTTTTAGGCTCACATCCTCTCCAATTTTGAGAAGGTCACTCAAGTTTTTACTTATAGATAATTCAAGTTCAAAGACAGAGGTATCGATAAATTCACCTAACTTTTGACCTTGCCTTATTAAAGTTCCGTTCGTCACTAAAGCTTCCGTTACTATTCCAGAAAATGGTGCTGTTATTCTATATTTATAAGAACGCTGCTCTAAATTCTTGATGTTGTAGTAGGCTGCAGATACTCCACGCCCTGTTATGAAATATCTTACATTATCAGAAGTGATTTCTGGAAGGTCAGGTATACTTTTGTCAACACTAAATTTTTCTAGATATTCTTGCCATTGCGGAAAAGCTTCTGGGTAATCTAAACGTAGATCTGGCATTAAAGAAGTGAGAAGGTTTGAAAATTCGCTTCGAGCAGATTGTATAGAGGCATTAAACTCTGCACCGTCTATGCGTATCAAGGTCTCGCCTCTTCTATATGATTGACCTGCTTTAAAATCATGTGCACTACTTCGAAAAACCCCTTGAACCTCGGCATATAATTCTAGCCTATTTTTTGCAACCAATGAGCCATTTGCTGGTATGGTGATTGGTACTGTTCCATTTTTTACTTCTTCTACAAAAACAGTTTTAACAACCTTTTTTACTTCAGGTTTTGGTTTGTCATTGCTTTCACTAATTTTAATAGCGGCAAAAATAGCTCCTACAATTACGAGCACACCTATTACAGAGAGTATTATGTTACGCATTTAATTATTTTAGGTTAAAGTCAAGTCTCTCAAATGAGTTAACAAACTTTAAATTTTAGTTAATTGTGATACTTTGGCATCAAAAAAACAAAGCTACCTATGTAATCGACCGGGTCTTGTTAATTAGTTCTTAAAAAAAAGTTTTATTCTTACTATTTTAAATTACAATCCAATTACTTCTAGCTTAAGTACAATGTAAAGAAATTCCAAATTACTGGCTTAATATGTAGTAAGTGCGATCCATGTTCTTTTAGCGAACCGAAAGTAGTAACGAATAAAAAAAACCTACTCGAGAGCAGGTTTTAGCATTGATTCTTTTCGCTTTCGCGAAAGCGTGAGGAAAATATTAGTTCAAAGCGTCGAGCTCTTCTGTGATTTTGCCCCAGTCTTCCATATACCCATCTAGCTTCTTTTTTTTGCCGTTATAATTATCAAAAAAATCTGGCTTCGCAACGGTCTCATCATAATTAGTTGCAAGCTCAGCATCAAGTTGCTTAACTTCTCTTTCAAGTTTGTTGATATTAGATTCCACCTTACTCAACCTATTATTAAGTGATTTAAGCTTCTTCTGATCTTCGTATGATTTTTTAGAGCTTTTTGCTGGCGCCTCTTTTTTGATGACATCTCTCTTTTCTATCTCGCGTAAGTTTGACACCTCGCGCTGTTCAAGATAATGATCTACATCACCCAGAAATTCACGTATACGGTGGTCTTTAAATTCATAAACGCGATCTGTAAGTCCTTGTAAGAAATCACGATCGTGAGATACTACAATAAGGGTTCCTTCAAACTGCTTAAGACTATCCTTTAAAACATTCTTAGATTTTATGTCGAGGTGGTTAGTAGGCTCATCCATCACAAGCACATTAAAAGGCTGCAACATCAATTTTGCAAGTGCAAGTCTGTTACGCTCACCTCCAGAAAGTACACGCACATATTTATCTACTTCTTCACCCCTAAAAAGAAAAGAACCTAAAATATTACGCACAAGCGGCCTAGTGCGTTCATCTGCCGCATCGATCATTGTTTCCTCAACGGTTTTTGAGCCGTCTAGGTATTCTGCTTGATTTTGAGCGAAGTATCCTATTTGCACATTGTGTCCTAACTTTACATCACCTTGGTGCGCTAGTTCTCCTACTATAATTTTAGCAAGTGTAGATTTGCCTTGACCATTTTGCCCTACAAAGGCAGTCTTTGTATTTCTTTCTACAAGTAAATCTATCCCTTGTAGTACTGTCTTATCCCCATAACTTTTCTCAACATCGTTTGCCTCTACCACCACTTTTCCTGGAGTAACGGATACTGGAAATTTTAATGTCATCACACTATTATCATCCTCATCTACTTCAATGCGATCTATCTTATCAAGCTTCTTAATAAGAGATTGTGCCATAGTTGCCTTAGATGCTTTTGCACGGAATTTCTCAATGAGTTTCTCCGTTTGCTCTATTTGCTTTTGCTGGTTTTTCTGAGAAGCAAGTTGCTGCTCTCTTAATTCTTTACGTAAGACTAGGTACTCTGTGTATGGTTTGGGGTAATCATAAATACGTCCTAAAGAAATCTCAATAGTACGATTTGTAACATTGTCTAAGAACATTTTATCGTGCGACACAATTGCTACAGCTCCAGAATATCCTTTTAAGAAGGTCTCAAGCCAAATAATAGATTCTATATCTAAGTGGTTTGTAGGCTCATCCAGTAATAGGATGTCATGGTTTTGAAGTAATAGCTTTGCAAGCTCAATACGCATGCGCCATCCTCCAGAAAAAGTATCTGTAAGCTTATCAAAATCTTCACGTTTAAAACCTAGTCCCTGAAGGATACGTTCTGTCTCTCCTTTATAGTTATAACCTCCATGCACCTCATATTGATGTTGCACATCGTTTATGTCAATCATTAACTGGTTATATCCCTCACTCTCATAATCTGTACGAGTAGCTAGCTGACTATTAATCTCCTCAAGTTTGCCTTCTAGCTCCTTAATTTCTTTAAAAGCTTCATAAGATTCTTGAAGAACGGTTCTTCCTTCTACAAAGTCAATATCCTGCTTAAGAAAACCAATACTTATCTCTTTTTCAATAGCTATAGATCCAGTATCATAAGGTTGCTCGCCAGAAATAATGCGCAACATAGTAGACTTACCTGCACCATTTTTACCTACAAGCCCCACGCGATCTCCTCCATTAAGACGGAAGGTGATTTCTTCAAAAAGATATTCGCCTTGAAAAGAGACAGAAAGGTTATGAATATTAAGCATAAGGAGATAAGTAAAAAATATGATTTATAAAGTATGAGGACTGCAAAGATGCTTAAATTTGTACTCATAAACCAAAGAGATTATGGGAATTCTAAAAGGCAGCAAAATTAACAGTATTATTAAAGGAAAATGCCCTGTTTGTCAAAATGAATCCATGTATAAAAACCCAAATCCGTACATACTTTCCCAAACGCTCAAAATGCATGAACGCTGCTCTCATTGCAATACAAAATACAAAATAGAACCTTCCTTCTTTTATGGGGCAATGTATGTAAGTTACCCTGTTGGGATTGCTTTTGCGACAGCAGCATTTGTAATTACCTACTTCTTTTTTGAGGCAACTCTAGTTAATACATTTATCGCAATTGTAGGAACCATGATTGTATTCATGCCTGTCATTATGCGACTTGCTCGAAATATATGGATCAATTTTTTCATGAAGTACGACCCAGCTAAAGATCAACTGTCAAGCTAATTACCAAAACCGACTACTTGAATTTTTTAGGAAAACGCATCACATCCAATTCAGCAGGGAGTGCTTCTTGATGCTCTAAAAAATTATAGAGATACTTCGCTAGCAGAGGACCTGCCATGATTCCTCTTGTGCCTAATCCATTTAATATGGCTAGCTGGTTGTAGATAGGGTGAACACCAAGGAGTGGTCTTCTATCCCCCGTCGTAGGACGCACGCCCGCCTCTTGATCGACGACTGCATAAGAAACATTAATTAGTGCGTCAAGCTTTTCTAAAAGCTCTTCACGAGCTTCTGTTGTCGCTTCCCAATCTTTATCTGTCCAATTATAAGTTGCACCTACTTTATAAAGATCGTTTCCTAATGGAACGATAAAGAATGAAGATTTAATTGCTGCATTTAATTGTAATTGTGGAGCACTGATAATTATGTATTCTCCCTTATTACCAACTAATGGCAATTTCCCGAAGTAAGGGTTTTGCTTCACTCCATAACCTTCGGCAAAGACAATTCGAGAGGCTTTGTAGCCATCATATGTTACTGATGAGTCTTGTAATTGTAATAAGTCATAATCAAATACCGCTTTCGCGAAAGCGGACTTATCAACAAGGTATTGCTCATATGACGTCTGGAGTTTTGTGATTGCAACTCTACCTGTCTCAAGCACCTCCCCATAATTAAATGGTGCCGAAATCTCCTCACGCTCTTCCTTTACTATCGCAGTTTTCACAAACCGCTCCAATCCAGGCTTATCACTTGCTGTAAACCAATTATTTTGATCTTCGATAGAATGGAATACTTTGCGCACGGGCAATTCATACATGAACGACTCGCCGAGTTTCTCTTCTAAATTTCTGAAATATGGTATTGCAAGGTCAAATTGCTCAATAGCCTTCCAAGGCAGTGAGTATCGCTTTAAAATTACTGGGTTATACAAACCAGCTGCTACACGGCTTGCGCCTTCTGTTCCTTTATCTATGACAATAAAAGACTTACCATTGCGCTCGCACTCTTCACAAAATGCGATACCTGCCAGCCCAAGACCTACGATAATATAATCTACTTCTTTCACCTTACAAAAATACAGGAATAGTAGGCTCACAAAGTGCGCACCGTCTTCCTTTTTATCAGTCTGAGATTTATAAAATAAAAAAACCACCTAAACGTATTGCTTAGGTGGCTTATATTATAATTAAAAATTAAACTAGTAATTCCAAAGATCCTGTTCAATATCCCTAATACGTTCTTTGATACGATCTGACTCTAGTAATTGCATCATTGAGTTATCATTGATGTACTCCTTAACCTTACGGTCACCTTGTACGTTATCCTCTTTATAAATAGTCGCGTTAAAACGTCTACTATTTAACAAGTGGTCAAATGATATAGGCATAGACGTATTCTTGCGGTTAAATGCTTTTGCATTGTGCAATACTTCACGCGCTCCTGGAAACCATATCCAGAAAAGTTCAATATCTGCTGCACTTGCATCATCTAAGAAATTTACATCACCAGAAACTGGTGCAATACCTAATAATCGGTACTTAAGTTCTCCTTGACGCTTATCGATATACCAGTATCCACGTATGTGGTATGCGTTGATATCATAAGCAGTGATCTCTGTGCGCTCGATGTTATAATCAGAAATTGACTCTCCAGCATTTAATTGATCATATCCAGCATCAGAAGTATCAATTTTTACCATTGCGGCAGAAAGATCTCCTAGTTGGATTTTTTCTGTGAAGTATGAATCTCTGTAAATAGCATCAATCTTTCCATTTTTAATATTCTTTACTAGAACATCAAAAAGTGAACGACGATCTGATCCCATATTGATAGTATCAATAGGGTAGTAGAGCGGGAAATTTACGCGTTCATCAAGATCAATAACCTCCCATGTGTTTTTTGCCCACAACACGTCACGTTTTTCTACGTAACCGTATGGCAATGGATTGTCATTGTCCTTTGCTTTTTGCTCTTCGGTAACTTCAAACATTTCATCTGGCGTTTTTGCATTAAGGATATTTCCTTGTGCAAATGCTGGAACTGCCATCAATAGACCGAGTGCAACAAAAATTAAACGTTTAAGACTCATAATTACTTTTATTTTAGTTTGCTAACTCAATGATGATTGGAGAAACTGTTTTCAATCTATATCCTGAGTTACCTTGTATACTTGCTTTAATATCAAAAATCTGTACTGTAGATCCTCTTTTTGCACGCTTTAATGCAGATTGTGCAGCTCCGTTAAGTTTATTGCCTTGTACAGAAACTGTAGCCGCATCTCCTGCTCTAAATTTGAAGCTATTTACGTTTAGATTAAGATCAAAGTCAAAATCTGGAAGGCTTGCTCCTATTGGTGCTGCTGCAACTGTGTTTCTAGGCTTCTTTAAATTACCGCCATCATCACCTCCTAAAGTTCCCACTGGACGTGGAATATCTTTAATACGGAAAACAGCTTTATCTGAAGCACTACCTCCATCAGGAAGCTTTGCAGTCACATTAATCGTTACTTCACGTCCTTGACCAGGAGTCATTGAATAGCTAGTTCCAGATCTTTTAGAAAGACCTGCTCCAGATGCAGAAACTGCATTATCAGATACCCCAGCAAATGATATCGTCATTGGGTTTGCAACTCCACGATAAACAACATTCATCTTATCTGCCGCGATAGTAGCAGAGTTAGGCTTGTTAATGGTCGTAAAAGATTGCTCAACTGGAACTTCGATTTCCTTACCATCTTGAGGGTAAAATAATGATCCCGTAATTTTGTGATCACCTACACCTCCAGTGTTTACTCCTAAAACAAGTTTACCACCATCGAAAGAAACTTTATCTGCAGGGATTGCACGTCCATCTAATTTTAATTCTACTCTAGAAGGCTTAGTAGAAGAATCTACACGACCTAAAGAAAGAACTCCATCAAATGTTGATCCTGTGTAATAAGCACCTTTTGAAGTTGTCATTACAGTTTCGTAGTTGTTTAAAGAAGCAAGTTCTTTAAGATTACCAGAAAGTAATTTTGACAATAATTCATTCTCAACAACTTTAATGTCATTTTGTAATTGAGACATTTTAGTTAAAGAAGATACTGATGGAAATCCTACGTAGTTATAAGATAAATAATCCTGAGTAATTTTTGCTCCATCTCCTTCTCCGCCTGTGACGATAGGAGCTGTACTAAAATCACTTTGAATTTGCGCCGCAAGCGCTTCATTATCTCCTGCAAGTTTCAACATTCCTTCTCGGTAAGCATCCATCTTTGCAAGAAATTCTTGTCCAGTTGGCGATACTTTACCTCCCTTATAATAACGCTCATCGATAAAGTTAGACTTATCCATAGCTTCATAATCCTTAGGGTCTTTTACTTCAGCCAAAAGTGCTGCTTTTTCAGAAGCTAAGTATGCGAAATATTCATCTCCAAGAGCTTTAGCAGATTTTGCTGTTGCAGCAGCTGCTTTAAACTCTTCGTTTTCATTTGCTTTTTTAGAAATATCTGCTAATGCAAGATCATTCTTTGCTTCAAACGTCGCATTAGAACGATCAAATTTTTCGTTTATTGAACCAAAAGCAGATAATACCTCTTTAGACATATTTAGTGCTAGCATTGCTATAAACACTAAATACATTAGATTAATCATCTTTTGCCTTGGGCTTTGTTTTCCTCCTGCCATTTTTTAAATTTTAGTTGTTAGTTTATTAATTGTGTAAACAACTAAAATTAGTTTTTGTTCATTGCAGAAAGCATTCCACCATATACTCCGTTTAAAGAAGAAAGGTTTGTTGCAAGACTCTCCATTTGATCTTTAAGCTTTCCGGCATTTTGAGTTACTTGCTCGTTGATTTCTGCTTGACGGCTAGAAGACTCTACCTGTACTTTGTAAAGGCTATTTAAAGACTCCATTTGAGCTGCAGCAAGTGCCATCTCTTCAGAATATTTTTTAGTAGATGTCATAGCATCTGCCGTAGGTGCAATTCCTTTTGCTGCCCCCTCAAAGCTACGGATACTTGTCCCTAGGCTTGTCATAAGCTCAGAATCAATTTTTGCTTCTTTAAGCATGTTATCTAATTTTTTAGATAATTGAGCTTCTGCTTCAACAGGAGCTACTGCTTTTTTCTTTGATCCACTTGCACCACCTGCAAGTTCTGGGTACACTAATGCCCAATCAAGCTCATTATCCACAGGTTCAAATGCAGAAATAGCAAATACTACCGCCTCCGTAATTAGACCAACAATAAGCATCTCGTTACCGAAAGGCCAGTGCATTATTTTGAATAAAGCACCAATAATTACTACTGCTGCTCCTAGTCCGTAGACCATATTCATTAATTTCTTTCCAGTTTTTGATTTAGCCATGTTAAATAGGTTTTTTAGTTTAGTTAAGTAAGTTAATTAGATTAAGTAATTGTTATAATTTGGGAATTATTCAATTCGTTATTTCTTCGGCTTTCTAAGGTTGATTTTCTCATCAACACCCATAAAGTCCTGCACGGTTCTAAAACCGATATAACTACGAGCAGAGTCTTGATACTCATAGTCACGTGAGCTTACCTGTAGGAAGTAAGCAACGTCTTTCCATGAACCACCACGTATCACTTTGCGACGATTGTCTTTGTCATTTACGTTAGGGTTAATGGTAGACATATATTCATAAGAAGCTGGATCGTAAGAAGAAGCTACCCACTCTGATACATTTCCTGCCATATTGTACAGGTTGTAATCATTAGGTTCGTAAGCATCTGCTTCTACTGTATACAACGCTTGATCTGCGCCATAATCCCCTCTTAAAGGTTTAAAGTTTGCAAGGAAGCAACCTCTATCATTCTTTGCATATGGACCACCCCAAGGGTAATCACCACTTTCTAGTCCGCCACGAGCGGCATACTCCCACTCTGCTTCACCAGGAAGTCTAAAACGGTTTACAAATTGTCTCTTCTTAGATTTTTGATGAGCGTTCTTGTACATCGTTCTCCACTCACAAAAAGCTTTTGCTTGCATCCATGTAACTCCAACAACTGGATACTCTCCGTATGCATCATGCCAGAAATAGTCATTATGCATAGGTTCATTGTATGAGTACGCAAAATCTTTAATCCACACCGTTGTGTCTGGATAAATATTTACAATTTCTGTTTTGATATGATCTTTACGACGACCGCCGTTTTTCTTTGCTGCTTCTTGAATATCAAGGTACGTATAACGGAAATCTAACTTATCTACATCGATAGTGCGCTGCCCATTATAAGCTTCTTCCATTGGAATATACATTGTATCCATAACCTCAGCATAATACTCATCTGGGTATTCTGCAGTATCCGTAAAAAGCTCTACGTCCTTATTTAACTTCCTTCCTTCAAAGCCAGTCTCACCTAGTCCGAAATAGTTATCATACATGTATTGCTCGTAAGGGGTCATGTTATCAGGATCTGCATCGCTAAATGCAAACTCGCCTATACCACCATTACCAGGAGTCTCTCCAAGCTCATCAGCTAAGATTGCAAGTTTCGTACGTATAGTAGAATCTTGAACCCACTCTACAAACTGTCTATATTCTGAGTTAGTGATTTCTGTTTCGTCCATGTAGAAAGAGCGCACAGTCACCGTTTTAGTAGGAGCGTCATTTACGGCAGCAAAGTCATCATCACTCTTACCCATTATGTAAGCACCTCCAGAAACGAGGGTCATTCCATAAGGTTTTTCAGGGTTCCATCGCTTGCCTTTGGCACCGACGAGTTCCCCTCGATCGCCTTTGCCACAACTAGACAGCAAAGCTACTATCGCAATAAATGCAATATACTTTTTCATAGGATATTAGGTTAAGTATTCTAAAGTTAAGGGCGTAAACCTATTTATTTTATTTGTAATAAACAATTTATTCGCCAAAAATAATCATTTCATCGTTGAAACACATAGTCAAATTTCGTTTTTCTTCCTTGCTTTGAACCAACGTTCAGGGATATTTTGATTACAAGCATCCAGATAATCTTGGTACGTGCAAGGTAATAACGTGTGCCTTTTTAATTTATTATTCAAGCCCATAATAAATGGAATCTCGATCCACCATCTGGCTGTTTTTTCACTTTTGTAAAATGTTAACACTTCATCTTCAATTGGAACTTGATACGTAAGAAAATTTCCTTTCTCAATATCCATGTTTTCGCTTGCGCGAAAATTTACCCCCTCAATAAAGTACCACATCATTTGAGCAACGAGCATCGCTGCTTTTTCCTCATGAGCATCATTCTTATATTCAAAAACTCCAAAAGAAGTTACCTTGTCACTTATACCTGCATATCGAGCAATAGTACATATCTCCTTTCCATCAAACCCATTAGGCATTTTATTATACCTAGTACTTAGCTCACTACTGCGCACAGCATTTAAGTCTATTGCAACAAGATCTGCATCTCTCATTACAGGCTCCACAATACTCATCATAGCCGAAACATTTCCTAATCGGTAACTATCAAAGTATAACTTATCCATCAAATCTATTTCCTCCTGAGGATTAAAATAAGTTTGATACCCTATATTTGAGTAGTTGAAAAGGTTGTATGGTTTTTCAACAATAATCTTCCCTACGTACGATTTATTATGGATAGGCTGGCTCGCATCTCCTAAGTCAAAACGACTATCTACATTCACCACATTTACCATTTGATCCAATTTATCATACGATCTGTAAATAGGATACACCAAATCTTGACTTCCTCCTATATACATAGGTACAATTCCCTTCTTAAAAAGAGCTTCGTTAACAGTTCTGATGGCAAAATAGGTGTCATCTACACTTTCTCCTCCATGAATGTCACCCAAATCGGCAATTGTTGTGTGCCAGTTACCAGGGAAAAGTTCGTAAAAAGTGGTCCTAAGTTCTGTAAATGATAATGATTCTCCGAGGTTATTTTGATCACGCCTGTTTTCGCGCAAGCAAATAATAGCAACTTGCACACCCTCTAGATCTGGCATTCCCAATTCCTCACTGTGTAATCTAATGTTATTACCTAGTGATTGATGATGTTGTAATTGTATATGCGCAAGCGCAATTTCTGGTATAGGGCTTAGCACCTCAAAGGCCATATATTACTTCTTTTTTGCAGTCGTTTTCTTCTTTACAGGCGCCTTTTTCTTTGCTGGAGCTTTCTTTTTGGCCGGAGCTTTCTTTTTTGCTGCTGCTTTTTTCTTAGGTGCTTTTTTCTCTATGTAGGCCTTGATTTCATCTAAGGTTAACGCTGCTGCGTCTATATCCTTACTTAGCTCAATTTTAGTCTTTCCTTTAATAATATTAGAACGACCCCATCTTGCTTTTTCTACACGTATACCTTCTTCTGGGAAGTCTTGAAGTACTTTATCTATTTCCTTCTGCTTCTTCACTTCAATAAGCTCTACGATGTCATCGTCAGAAAGGTTATCAAAGTCGTACTTCTTATTGACATTAATAAACATCCCGTTCCATTTTATAAATGGCCCGAAACGTCCTGTTCCTTTTTGAACTGGAAGGTCTTCATAGGTATAAATAGGAGCATCTGCCTTTTGCTTCTCTTTAATATACACAATAGCTTCATCAAGATCTACATCCATAGGGTCACGGCCTTTAGGCAATGAAACAAAGGTTGCCCCAAACTTCACATAAGGACCAAAACGACCATTATTTACAGATACTTCTTCTTCCTCAAAAGTCCCTAAAACTTTAGGCAACTTAAACAAGTCCATCGCTTGCTCATAAGTCAGGTTTGCCAGCGTTTGATCTGGACCTAAACTTGCAAAACGCGGTTTCTCTTCATCTTCTACAGAACCTATTTGAACCATAGGTCCAAATTTCCCTAAACGAACACTTACCGGTTTACCGCTTTCTGGATCTTTACCTAAAATACGCTCACCTACTTCACGCTCTGCATTTTTCTCTACATCTTTTACATGAGGATGAAAATCTGTGTAAAAGTCTTTCATCATCTTTGTCCACTCCTGCTTACCTTCTGCAATATCATCAAAGTCTGCTTCGACTTTTGCTGTAAAGTTGTAATCAAGAATATTTTCAAAATGCTGTACCAAGAAATCATTTACCACCATTCCCACATCTGTAGGAACTAGCTTTCCTTTGTCTGAACCTACCATCTCTGTTAAGGTTCTATCTTTTATCTCGTTGTTCTCAAGACTTAACACATCATAAGATCGCTCTTTACCATCTACAGTACCCTTCTCAACATACTTACGATTTTGTATCGTAGTAATAGTAGGCGCATATGTAGACGGACGACCGATACCAAGCTCCTCTAATTTCTTTACTAGAGATGCTTCCGTATATCTATATGGTGGCCTTGTAAAACGCTCTGTTGCGGTAATGTAAGAATTGAGTAATGTTTCTCCTGTTTTAAGATCTGGAAGTAATCCAGTCTCTTCTTCATCCTCATCATCATGACCTTCAAGGTATACCTTTAAGAATCCTTCAAATTTCAAGATCTCTCCGTTTGCAGTAAAGTTATCTGTTCCTGCGCTTGAAGCTATCTGCACATTAGTACGCTCTAGTTGCGCCTCACTCATTTGTGATGCAATAGCTCGTTTCCATATTAATTCATACAGACGCATTTGATCGCGATCCATATTAACTGAATGCTTAGAAAAATCTGTTGGACGTATCGCTTCGTGAGCTTCTTGTGCTCCTTTTGACTTCCCTTTATAGTTACGTTCTTTATGAAATTCTTTACCGTAAGCAGCTAGTATTTCTGCTTGCGCACCAGCTTTTGCATCTTTAGATAGGTTTACACTATCTGTTCTCATATAGGTAATGTGCCCAGCCTCATAGAGACGCTGCGCCATATTCATCGTTTTACTAACAGAGAAGTATAACTTTCTACTTGCTTCTTGTTGTAGTGTAGAAGTTGTAAATGGTGGTGCTGGTGATTTTTTGGCGGGCTTTTTTGTAAGCGCATCTACTTTAAAAGTAGCCTTCAAGTTTTTCTCAAGAAATTCTTGTGCTTTTTTCTTAGTAGTAATGTTTTTAGGAAGTTTTGCCCTAAAAGATTTTCCATCTTCTGTAGTAAACTCTGCATCTACTCTGTATGATGCTTGTGGCTCAAAGTTTAACACCTCGCGCTCACGCTCTACAATAAGTCTCACAGAAACAGATTGCACTCGCCCTGCCGAAAGCCCTCCTTTTACCTTTCTCCATAACACTGGCGAAAGTTCGTAACCTACGAGTCTATCTAAAACTCTACGCGCTTGTTGCGCATTTACAAGATCATAATCAATCTGGCGCGGATTATCGATTGCTCTTAAGATTGCAGTTTTAGTAATCTCATGAAAAACAATACGCTTAGTACGGTCTGGTGTTAAGCCGAGCTCTTGCTCGAGGTGCCATGCAATGGCCTCACCCTCGCGATCCTCATCACTTGCTAGCCAAACCATATCGGCTTTTGCGGCTAGTGATTTTAGATTTTTTACTACCTTTTTCTTATCGTCAGAGACTTTATATTTAGGAGTAAAATCTCCATCTACATCAACACCTAACTCTTTAGAGGGAAGGTCTGCTATGTGTCCAAAACTACTCTCAACTTTATAGTCAGAGCCTAGAAATTTTTCTATTGTTTTAGCCTTTGCAGGTGACTCCACAATGACGAGATTCTTTGCCATACATCTTATTTTTCAGGGTACAAAAGTAGATGTTTTATTTATATCGTAATCCGCAAGGGCATTATTTCTGTGATATTTCACTTTTTGAAGCATCGCAAATCACTGTTTTATGGAGTTGTTACGCTTTCGCGAAAGCGTAATAAAAAATCAAAAAAAAAAAACGCTCAAAAAAAGGAAATCCTTTAAGAATGACAAAACTAAACCACTAGTTTAGCGGTTGGTACCAATCAAATTTTATAATTCTAAAACAAAAAACGAATGAAATTTACAAGCAATTACTGGCAGTTACAATGATAACAACTCTATCTCTTACTTCTTGTAGTAAAGAAGATATTGAATTAACAAACGAATCGCAAAATACAGAAGCGGCATTTACACTAGAACAAGTCCCTGAAACTAACATCATTTCATTTGATCTACCAGCAAGAGGCCGATCCCAAGGAGGCAATGCAACAATGTTATCTTTTGCATCTATCGAAGATTTTGTTGCTGCCGCAGAAGAACTTGAAGTTGCCATCGAAGCTCACGAAGATAAGTTTGTGGCTCAATATGATCATCTTACAGATGACGAACTTGATGATATGGAGGAAAGCACGCAATTTGATAGTAGAGCGCCTCTACGCCAATTCCAACAAACAAGAAGTTTTTCTAATTCTTTATTTAATTCATATGAGACTAAAGAAACAATATGGCTAGATGATGAAATCTTAGATGAGAACAAAGACCCGTCTTTAGATAATTTATTTGAAGAAGAAGAGATGGTGCTACTTAACCAAGATCAAGAAGTGATGATTGATGGTAAAGTTTTTAATTTTGGACACCCGCAGCTCAACTATGAAATTATAGGAAATTTTGGGGAATCTATTTTAAAAGTTCGAAATGATGAGGATGTCTCTAATGACCCAAATATAATTACTACTTCTAAAGCATCTTCTTCTTGTACTTCTTGGAAGAGATCTTGGGATCGTGACAATTATGCACATAATAAGAGAGTTAAGAGATCCGTCTCAATTAGAAGTCTTCCTTTCTGGACAAAAACTAAGTCAAAAGTAGAATCTTTTAGAAAGAGGGGGAATAGGTGGAAAAGACATCGCACACGTCTAGGTGTTGGTTTACAAAAAAACTTAAAAGCATCAGCTTGTTTTGGAGCAACTGTGAGACAAGGTTATAAGAGTAAATCAAGAAAGAAAAGAAAGAAAAGAAAGGTTATAATGACAGACCATCCCGGGATGACTCTAAAAGCTAGAAACGGGCAAGGAGTAGTTGGTGATTATTATTATGGAGGCAAAACAACGTACAAAGCATTAAGTTGGTAATGAGGAAAGCTAAATTAATTTTAAAGGCAAGCCTATTTGGGCTTGCCTTTTTAACAATAAATATTGCATTGGGTCAGAGTAACTCTTCAAAATCTCAATTTCCAGAGTTTGCCAGTTATAAAACTTGGGGATTCACCTTTAATCCCGTATTAAACAGAGCCCCTAACTACACTAGAACATTAGGAAACATTGATATTAAAGGAAATAGCATTCCTGGAGTAAATTTTGGTTTTAACAAAGTAATTCAACCAGAAAGAGAGCTTTCATTTAGATATGGTGTACATCTTAATTTACTGCCTTTAGAAAGTATTCAATTTAGACTACCAGATGGGGATATACCAGGATTTACGAATTTTGAATCTAACGAGCGTACTTTAGGTCAACTCATAATTTCAGTACCACTAGAAATGGAACTGAAAAAGCAGATGGGATCTAGAATCTATTTTTCTGCTAGAATTGGCGTAAACTTAACCTTATTACGAGAAGGTTCGGTAGAAGGAACAGTAAGCGCTTTTGTAGAAGATCTAAACGAGGGAAGAGAGATTTTTGGAATAAGGGGGCAAACACGTAAGTTTCCTATTTATCCAAATCTAAAGATTAGTCCAGGTTTTTATTATATGACTAAACCTATTTTATATCAAGTGTCTATCATTTACCAGAAAGCAATACCTAATTATTTTACTGGAGAATATCTTTTTGACAATCTAGAAATATCTGAACGCACAGAGGGAACTTATTCTCTAAGTGGTGATCAACTAGGTATCGGTATTACTCTATTTCTAAGAAAAAGCCAAAAAAACTTAAGAAGCTTGAAGAGAAGGCTGTCAAGAATGTTTACATTAATTAATTGCTTTTTATTTAAATCATAAAGGTCTGTTTATAGCAGCTTTCGCGAAAGCGTAACTTTACTACACTCCAATCTGAGCAATCATATCTTCATCTTCTGTAAAACCTACCACATCTTTATATATAAGGTAAGCCGGCAAATAGACAACTGAAACGGTTGCATACACACCTATGAAGCAAGCCATAACCCCAACAACAATAGCTAGGAAACCAATAACAAGAAAAGTTCCGAAGGTAATTCCCCACTTTTTATTCCCTAGTGCAAATGCTGCTTTGTAAATATCGTTTACAGACCAGTCAGGGTTAAAAGCAAATATCACGATGGCAAATTGTAACGGCACTACCACATAAAATAATGGAATTATAAAAATCAAAGCGGCTAGTACGGCAATACCCACCTGCATCATAGAAAGCACTAACACCTTCTTGAGATACTTTTTCTTGATAAACATACCGAAGCCTACCCCACGATCTCCACTTCGGTTGCGGTCTTTCATGCGTATGATTCTGTAAAAAGCAGCCTGAAGTGCAAAGTTAACTACAGACATAATCACTAAAATCACTAAGTACATCACCATCATAAAAATTAAAGCAATGACACCTACCTCATCATCATTATATGAAACATCGCCATATTCTATAAATGCACCACCTAAGCTCATAGGCAACATGACCGCCATAGACACTCCCCAAGAAACAGCAATCGTTAACACTTGCATAAGCAAGCCCTGAAGCCATACTTTTTGAAACAAATCAATCGCTCGACCAAACAAGTCTCCAAAATCAATATGACGTGCTTGTCTAATTTTGACAAGCATATCTGATAATATCATTCTTTATCTTTTATTACAGTCGTAAAAATATAAGATTAATCGACAGTCCAATTAAAATTTTCTGGCAAATTGCAAGGCAACATACTGGCTTCGACCTTCTCGCTTAGTCTCTCTTGTTCTAAAATTGTAAACAACACTATATAGATTTTTTTCTCCACGGTACGTAATACCAGATTTAAAGGATAATACGGTTGATACTATGGGTAACGTAAAGGGAGAATCATCTCCAAAGGGATGCCCTTCAATAAGTGCATTAAGAAATACATACTCTGCGCCCACTCCCGCAAAGCCATAAAACTCATGCTTACCTCCCAATCTCCCAAAAGCCGAAGAGCTAGCTATTACATCACGATTACCTATATAAAGCAGAGCTTCTTGTCTTGCAAAAACTCTTCGTGTACCTAGCGCAACCGTAGACTGAAGTGCAACATTTTTAAATAAATTAGAATTTTCTAACCGATAGTCTTTAACGAAAGTCCCAAAGCTATTAAAGTGGATACTATTACCTATCTCACCCTCCCAAACGGGTATAAATTCATTGATAAGTTCATGATAGCCAACTTGTATATCACCTGCCTTAGATTGCTCTCCTGCAAGTCCTAGCTCTGCGTCAATTTTAAAAACCACATCCTCTTGCGCTTTTGACACGGAACCTTTAACAAAGAGATAGCCCGCATAAGGGCGTTCAAGAAAATCAAAATTAGTTTCAAAGAGTTCTCTAGGCGTGTTGGTTTCCTGACCTAACATAAGATCTAACTGCAGCGGATACTCTTGCTTTTTAAAAATAAATTCTCCTTGTAATTGCCTACTATAACTTAAGAATGTCCCTGCTGTATAATAACGATCTATAGCAAAGACAAAGTCGTTATCATGTTGTACAGCGATTTGATGTAACAATCGTTGTGTTTTAGTCCCCTCAACGGATTGAGAATAACCAGTCTGAATGACTAGTAACAGCAATAAGATAAATAGTTTATGTAGCAATCTTCGAATTTTAAAAAAGCAAATAACGAGAATTTTATGTAATTCTTGGCGTCTGCCACTTTGTCACAACTCTACATTAGACGTATCTTTGCATAATCCTTGACAAAGATTTTGGACGAATAAGCAGATGGAAAAAATAATAGAAGAACACAAACAAGGGGAAGCGCTTACATTAGAGCGCAAACTTGAGAATACAAAAAAGCTTTTTATAGAAAGTTACGGTTGCCAGATGAACTTTGCAGATAGTGAGGTGGTGGCTTCCATTCTTGCAAATGAAGGGTATAATACTACTCAAATTCTTGAAGAAGCAGATCTTGTGCTAGTAAACACTTGTTCTATACGTGAGAAGGCAGAGGTAACTGTACGTAAACGTTTAGAAAAATATCAAGCCGTAAAGCGCAAGCAAAATCCTAATATGAAAGTAGGAGTACTAGGCTGTATGGCAGAGCGTCTTAAAAGCAAATTTCTTGAAGAAGAAAAAATAGTTGATCTCGTAGTAGGTCCAGATGCTTATAAAGATATTCCTAACTTACTTAGCGAGGTAGAAGAAGGTAGAAATGCAGTAAACGTAATCTTATCTAAAGAAGAAACTTACGGAGATATCTCACCAGTACGTTTATTAACTAATGGTGTTACTGCTTTTGTATCAATCACTCGTGGTTGTGATAATATGTGTACGTTTTGTGTCGTTCCTTTTACAAGAGGTCGCGAGCGTAGCCGTGATCCTCAGTCTATACTAGAAGAAGTACAAGATCTTGCTGAAAAAGGTTTTAAAGAAATTACACTACTTGGTCAAAACGTGGATTCATACTTATGGTATGGCGGCGGCCTCAAGAAAGATTTTGACAAGGCTAGTGAAATGGCAAAAGCTACTGCGGTAAATTTTGCGCAGCTCATGGACACCGTTGCAAAGGCACAACCTAAAATGCGCATACGTTTCTCTACCTCAAACCCTCAAGATATGACGCTTGACGTGATAGAGGTGATGGCAAAACATAAGAATGTATGTAATTACATTCACCTGCCTGTGCAGTCAGGAAGCGATAGGATTTTACAATTAATGAATCGCCAGCATACGGTTGCGGAGTATAAAACGCTCATTGATAATATTAAAAATCTAATCCCTCATATTGGGATTAGTCAAGATATGATTACTGGTTTCCCTACAGAAACCGAAGAAGATCATCAAGGAACACTTGACCTTATCAACTATGTAAAATATGATTTTGGTTTTATGTTCTACTATTCTGAGCGTCCAGGTACTATGGCAGAACGCAAGATGGAAGATGACATCCCGCTAGCGATAAAAAAGAGACGTTTACAAGATGTGATTGACCTACAAAGAGCAATCTCTAGAGACAATTTACTTCGCTACCAAGATCAAACGGTAGAGATTCTTATAGAAAAGGAATCAAAAAAGAATAAAGATGAGTGGAGCGGTCGTAATGATCAGAATGTCGTTGCCGTTTTCCCTAAAGGAGATTACAAAGTAGGCGATTTCGTTAATGTAAAAATTAATGAATGTACTACAGGGACACTTATAGGTGAGGCAACAGGCTATGCAGCGTACTGGCAATAGAAACACAAAGTACTGTGCTTACAATAGTTTTTTGAGAATAACGCTTTCGCGAAAGCGTAACATATTTTATACTAATCAAATAGATACCCACTGTAATGGGCGTTTACTATGGAAGGAATACAAACCACAAAACAACGATTTGGTATTATAGGAGATAATCCTGCACTAAATCGCGCTATCGAAAAAGCTATACAAGTGGCTCCTACAGATATTTCTGTACTAGTGACAGGAGAATCTGGAGTAGGTAAAGAGAGTGTCCCACGCATTATACACTCACTTTCTCATAGAAAACACAATAAATATATTGCTGTAAACTGTGGAGCAATCCCAGAGGGAACGATAGACAGTGAGCTTTTTGGACACGAGAAAGGTGCATTTACAGGTGCAACTTCTACAAGAAGTGGATACTTTGAAGAGGCAGATGGTGGGACGATATTTCTAGATGAAGTGGGAGAGTTACCATTACCAACGCAGGTACGTCTATTAAGAGTGTTAGAAAACGGAGAGTTTTTAAAAGTAGGTTCGTCAAAAACACAGAAAACAGATGTTCGTATTGTTGCAGCTACTAATGTATCGATGTTTGAGGCTATCCAAGAAGGAAAGTTTCGAGAGGATTTATTTTATAGACTGAGTACCGTAGATATCCCGCTTCCTCCGCTGAGAGAGCGTAAAGGAGACATTCATTTATTGTTTAGGAAATTTGCATCAGACTTTGCTATGAAGTATAAGATGCCAACGATACGACTGTCTGAAGAAGCAGTACAACTTCTAGTTTCATATCGCTGGAATGGAAACATACGCCAGCTACGTAACGTAGCCGAGCAAGTATCTGTATTAGAAACTAACCGCGAAGTATCGGCTGCAACTATAAGCAACTATCTTCCCGACACAGGATCTAGACTTCCCGCCATTGTAAAGTCACAAGAGAAGTCTGACTTCTCAAACGAGCGTGAGATTCTTTACAAAGTTCTTTTTGACATGAAAGCCGACTTGAATGACCTCAAGAAGCTGACGCTAGAGTTAATGAAAAATGGCAATACCTCAGATGTACGTGAGGAGAATGAGAGCCTCATTAAAAAGATTTATGATGATGACGATGACTCTTATGAGACCGTAGAAGAAGTAATGGACGTACTACAGATACCTCATAAATCACAAGCACAAGCTCCTACTCCACCTCAACCAGAACCTACTGCAGACCCATATCATTTTGCAGAAGAAATTGAGGAAGAAGAAACATTATCGCTACACGACAAAGAGCTTGAACTTATAAAGAAATCACTAGAGCGTCATAAAGGCAAACGGAAAGTAGCCGCTCAAGAACTAGGTATAAGCGAGCGCACGTTATACAGAAAAATCAAACAGTTTGATTTGTAAGTCATAATCGTAAGAGTATTTTTAGCTCAAATAAATTTCATCAATCATCAATCAAAAAACTTTATTAAATGAACAAAACACTATTATTCTTATTTCTTTCATGTATTGGCATAAATAGCGTTGCACAAACAGAATACGTAAAGGGATATTTTATTGAAAATAACAACAATAAAATTGAATGCTTAATTAAGGACAATGACTGGAATAATAATCCAGAAAATTTTCAATATAAATTATCTAAAGACTCCAAGTCTTTAACGGGTGATATCAGTACAGTAAAGGAGTTCATGATTTTAAACTCTTCTAAGTATGTTAGGGCTACAGTAAAAATTGATATGTCAAGTGCTAGTGCTGATTTTTTAGATAAAAGTAGAGCTCCTATTTTTGAAACAAAAACATTATTCCTGAATATTTTAGTTGAAGGAAACACTAGCTTATACTCTTACAAAAATGGAACTATAACCAGATATTTTTATAGTAAATCTGGGGCTGAAATCAAGCAACTTGTGTATAAGAAATTCTTGACTACAACTGGCAAGATCAGCACAAATACGCAATATAAACAGCAATTAAAAACAGAGATATCGTGTCCTGAAAACGCTACAAGCAGCCCAGAGAATGTTAGTTACAACAAGAGTAGTTTAATTGGCTACTTTATTGAACACAACGAATGCAATAATTATAGTTTTAAAAATTATAATACAGAGACAAAAGGCAAGGTCATTAACCTTTCTATAAGACCTAGAATAAACAACTCTTCCTTCTCAATTAGTAATCCAGGCGCCACAGTTAAAAAAGCTGACTTAGGTAGTAAGACAAACTTTGGTATTGGATTAGAACTTGAATTAATCTTACCAACTAATAATAATAAATGGGCTTTCGTTATTGAACCTTCATACCAAAGTTTTAAGTCTGAAATAACTCAGGAAGCTGGATCTCTATTTGGCGATGCTATTACTACATCAATTGACTATTCATCTATAGAAATACCATTAGGTCTAAGACATTATTTCTTTCTAAATGACAAATCTAAACTTTTTGTAAACGCATCATTTATTGTAGATATATCTTCAGAGACGGCTGTAGAATTTGACCCTGCAAATAATTCTTCAATCGCTCCGTTAGAAGTACGGGCAGGAAGTAATATTGCTTTTGGAGTAGGCTACAAACTCAATAACAAGTATAGTGCTGAAATTAGATATCAAACAGACAGAAATTTACTTAGCGATTTTATTGAGTGGGATTCGAATTACCAAACTACTTCATTTATTATAGGATACACGATTTTCTAATTTCACAAGCAATTCAATATATTTTATAGATCAAGTCACATGAAATCATTTAACAACTTCATCATTTTAATTACAACAGTCTTTTTAATCCAAGGCTGTAGCGTGTATTCATTAAGTGGCGTGTCTATAGATAAAGAAGAGACGTTTGAAGTTCGCTTTTTTCAAAACGAGGCTGCAATTGTTGAGCCCGGAATAGATAGAGAGTTTACAGAACAGCTGAGAGATATTATCCAGAACCAATCACCACTAGTACTTACAAACAGCAATGCAGATGTAGTGTACGAAGGTGAGATAATAGAATATTACATTGCTCCGCAAGCTTCTACTTCAGAAAATCTAGCAGCACAAAACCGACTTACCATTACAGTAAATGTTCGT
Source organism: Dokdonia sp. 4H-3-7-5 (assembly GCF_000212355.1). NCBI lineage: Bacteria > Pseudomonadati > Bacteroidota > Flavobacteriia > Flavobacteriales > Flavobacteriaceae > Dokdonia > Dokdonia sp. 4H-3-7-5. Next base: position 1,899,044 of record NC_015496.1, on the reverse strand, counting down.
TTTTTTAATAATACTCGGGAAGATGGTGAGTATGATTTTGAACGTAGGTTTTCATTTTTCTCAGATGTTCCTGGTGAAACACAATTAGTAGGTAGCGCTCTAGATAGTGCTCTGGATGAAATTTATGAGCGTATTACTCAAGATGTATTTAACGCATCACTAGCTCGCTGGTAATGACTACAGAACAATACACATATTTACTAGAACATCCTGACCAGATTAATACTGAGCAGACAAGCCATTTGCGCACTATTATTGACGCATTTCCTTTCTTTCAAAGTGCTCATGCGCTGTATCTAAAAGGGTTAAAAAACCAAGAGAGCTTTGCTTATAACAAAGCATTAAAGCGCACAGCTAGCCACACAGCAGATAGAGCCGTACTATTTGACTATATCACGTCAGAGCATTTCTTACAGACAGCGGTAAGTACTCAAATAAAAGATCAAGAAAAACAACTACGGTCTCTAGAAGTCACAGATGCACAAGATGTATCTATTCTAGTCGAGCAAGAAGAACAAGCAAAAGCATCGCAAATTCTTGATCCAGATTTATTTGTAGAAAAGAAAGACTCTATTATGACTAGAGCAAAGGCAGAGCATACGCTTCAAGTAGGCAAGCCACTACCTTTTACAAAATCTGAAGCGCATTCTTTTTCTGAGTGGTTACAGCTTTCTTCTTTTCAACCCATAGATCGCTCATCTACATCTGATGACAAAGAGGTTCCTGCTCCTACTTCTACAAAAGAAGTAGTAATTAAAAAGGAAACTACAACCGCATCAAAATCTGATAATGAGGAAACTACAACTAAAGTTTCGCGAAAGCGAAAACAACAAATTATAGATTCCTTTATAGAAACAAATCCGAAAATTGGAAATATAAAGTCAATACCGGCAGATAAAAAGAAAACAAAAAAAGAATTTCTATTTTCTTCTGACGCCTTGATGACAGAGACTTTAGCACGAGTTTATGTCGAGCAAAAAAACTTTCCAAAAGCAAAACAAGCATACCGAATTTTAAGTTTGAAATATCCAGAAAAAAGTGGTTTCTTTGCAGACCAAATTCGAGCAGTAGAACAACTTGAAGAACAAAAAGATTAAAATATTATGAGTACTACGTTTTATATATTTTTAGGATTGATCATTATAGTAGCTTTCCTTCTTATTGTCGTTATTATGGTTCAAAACCCTAAAGGAGGCGGATTATCTTCTTCTTTTGGCGGTGGTGGTACACAGCAAATGGGTGGCGTTCAGAAAACAACAGATTTTCTTGACAAAGCAACATGGGCACTAGCGACTATCTTATTAGTACTTATTCTTGCTAGTAACCTAAGTATTTTTGACGGTACTATAAGAAGCGAGTCTCAAGTTTTTGATGCAGATGCTGTAGAACAAACTACTCCTGCTCCAGAGCCAGTAAGTCTTCCAGAAAATGGAGGAGATCAATAGACTCTCACAACATAACATATTAAAGAGCCAGCTATTTTAGCTGGCTCTTTTTTGTTATGCAAATTTGTCAGTGCATGGTGAGTGGCATAATTTCTGTCTTTTACGCTCGCGTAACCAGTTAAGGGTTACAATAACAATTCAACTCAATAATTAAATCTATAACAATGGCAATTAAAATCAAACCATTAGCAGACCGCGTTGTAATCGAGCCTGTTGCGGCAGAAACTCAAACAGCATCTGGTTTATATATCCCAGATAGCGCACAAGAAAAACAACAAAAAGGCAAAGTAGTAGCTGTAGGATCTGGAACTAAAGATCACGAAATGACAGTAGTCGTAGGTGATACAGTTATTTATGGAAAATACTCAGGTAGCGAACTCAAATTTGACGGAGTAGATTATATGATCATGAAAGAGGATGATATCCTTGCGATAGTATAAATAGATATTCGCTTTCGCGAAAGCGTACCAAGAGTAATTAAAATATTTTAAACATAGCGCTTAAAGCTTATTGCATAACGCATAAAGCTTTTTGTAAAACAAAACAAAATGGCAAAAGACATAACATTTAATATAGAAGCACGCGACGGTTTAAAACGCGGCGTAGATAAACTAGCAAACGCAGTAAAAGTTACTTTAGGACCTAAAGGTCGTAACGTGATTATTTCAAAATCATTTGGCGCACCACAGGTGACTAAAGATGGTGTAACAGTTGCAAAAGAAATTGAACTGGAAGACGCTCTAGAAAACATGGGAGCTCAAATGGTAAAAGAAGTAGCTTCTAAGACTAACGATCTTGCTGGAGATGGAACAACTACCGCTACAGTTCTTGCTCAGGCAATCGTTACTGAAGGACTTAAAAACGTTGCTGCAGGAGCAAACCCAATGGATCTTAAGCGCGGTATCGATAAAGCTGTAGAAGCTATCGTTGCAGATCTTGAGAAGCAAACTACTAAAGTGGGTAACTCTTCTGATAAAATCAAACAAGTAGCATCTATCTCTGCAAACAATGATGATGTAATAGGTGATCTTATTGCTCAAGCATTTGGAAAAGTAGGAAAAGAAGGTGTTATTACTGTTGAAGAAGCAAAAGGAACTGAAACATATGTAGATGTTGTAGAAGGTATGCAGTTTGACCGTGGATTCCTTTCTCCTTACTTCGTTACTAATAGTGAGAAAATGAGTGCAGAACTTGAGCAGCCATATATCTTACTTTTTGACAAGAAGATTTCAAACATGAAAGATTTGCTACCTGTACTTGAGCCTGTAGCTCAAACTGGAAAGCCACTTCTTATCATTGCAGAGGATGTAGACGGAGAAGCACTAGCAACATTAGTAGTAAATAAATTACGTGGAGCTCTTAAAATTGCTGCTGTAAAAGCACCAGGTTTTGGAGATCGTCGTAAAGCTATGTTAGAAGACATCGCAATTCTTACTGGAGGTACTGTAATCTCAGAAGAGAGAGGTTTCACTTTAGAAAATGCGACACTTGATATGCTAGGTACGGCAGAGACTGTATCTATAGACAAGGATAACACTACGATTGTAAACGGAGCTGGAGATTCAAAAATTATTAAAGCTCGTGTAGGTCAAATCAAATCTCAGATTGAGACTACTACATCTGATTATGATAAGGAAAAACTTCAAGAACGCTTAGCTAAACTTGCTGGAGGTGTTGCTGTACTATATGTAGGTGCTGCTTCTGAAGTTGAGATGAAAGAAAAGAAAGACCGTGTAGATGATGCTTTACATGCAACTCGCGCAGCTGTAGAAGAAGGTATCGTAGCTGGAGGTGGTGTTGCACTTGTGCGCGCAAAGAAAGCTCTTGAGAAAATCAAAACAGAAAATGCAGATGAAGCAACTGGTGTACAGATTGTAAATCGCGCTATTGAAGCACCTATACGCACTATCGTTTCTAACGCTGGTGGTGAAGGAGCTGTTGTAATTTCTAAAGTTATGGAAGGCAAAAAAGACTTCGGTTTTAATGCTAAAAATGGCGAGTATACAGACATGCTTAAAGCTGGTATTATCGATCCTAAAAAAGTAACACGTGTAGCGCTTGAGAATGCTGCTTCTGTTTCAGGAATGATTCTTACTACTGAGTGTGCACTTACAGATATTAAAGAAGATGCACCTGCAATGCCTCCTATGGGAGGTGGCGGAATGCCAGGAATGATGTAAGTCGCAGTGCGACAAACTTTATTTGAGTTACCTCTGGGTATATTCAATGAAAAACCTCTGCTTTTCGGCAGAGGTTTTTTTATGATTGTTGTTACGGTTTCGCGAAAGCGTACTACTTCTTTTTAAAATATTGCCAGACAGAAACTGCAATCATAATTACCAGTATTGGTAGAATAAAAATCAAATCATACCGGACCTCAACTCCATAATCGAGATGCTCATCTGTCAGGTATACTTGAATATTATATTCCCAAATTATATAGAAAACTACTAACACAATGGTGCAAATCTGGGCAGTGGTAAACTTTAACTTCATACAAGTCTTATAAGCATAATAATTGCCATTATGATCATAATAGCATTCTCAATAAAAGTTGCTTCTGTCATAGGTAGCTTTAAAGCTGTGCCTAAACATGCGCATTGAATTTCCTTTTTACTCAACAGTGTTTTAGTCACACCCACCGTGGTAACACCAAGAATCACAATGGTAGCTATAAGTGCTATTTCTACTTGAAAACGCATTAAAAACATAAATCCTAGTACGGTTTCGATAAACGGATAGACTTTACCATAAGCCGGTATTGTACGAGACAGTGGATCATACATGGAAAAGCTTGTTGAAAAGCCTTTAAGATCAAGCATTTTAAAGAAGCTAAAGACAATATAAAAAAGCCCCATAAAATCTAGCATGCCAGACTGCCAGCTTGCTTCTTTATAATTGAGCAATACAGATGCTACAGTGATGTAAAATAATATCAAAAGCAACGGTTTGAGTTGCTGCAATTTTGACTCTTCAACTACTTGCGCAGCTGACTCACTATTTACAAACACTCCAGAACTACTCTCTTGCTTTTCACTTATTGCTTTCGAGACCTTCTTAGATGACAAGCTATATTTTTCTGGCAAAGTATCTTGCAGTGTCTTTATAGAAATGTGATCAACCATCGTGAGGATAGCTTCTTCATCTTCTAGAGACACAATTACATTTGCAACACCATCAATATCGCCTAGCTCTTTTTCCACCTCTGCTCTGCAACCATTACAAGTCATTCCCTTTACTGTATACGCTTGCTTTATCATAGTCCTTAGTGATTATGGTCATCACGGTGTTCCTCCTCAAGAGGAGCTTCTACGAGCACTTCTTTTTGCTCATATACACTCAGTGACTTCCCTTTATAATTAGTTACATATAATATATCACCTACTAGCAACATATCTGTAGGTTTTAAAATAGCATCATTAATTTCTTGTTTAAAATTTCCTTCATGATCAAAAACTAAGACTCTATTATTCTCAAAGTCTGTAGAGAACACTTCTTTGTCTGAAACGTAGATACCAGTGGCTGCATTCATCTTTTGATCTTCCCCAACTGTCATCAAGTGATTTCCTTTTTTATCAAATTTTTGAAGTCTATTGTTATAAGCATCGGCTACCCAGATGGCATCATCTGTAATTTGCACGTCTGTAGGATAGTAAAAATCTCCATCTGCTTTACCCTCTTTTCCAAATGAAGACCAAGTCACACCATCTTCAGTATATAAAATACGGTTGTTATAAAAATCTGCTATAGCTATTGCGTTTCCTCTAGCATCTATACCAGCAGGCGCATCAAGACTATCGGTTATAGCGATAGCCTTTTTTGTAGCTCCTAACACAGACAGCACCTCATCATTACCATATTGCGGGATATATACTATACCAGCATCTGTTGCGATATGCATAGGTCTATCTAGAGAATCTATAGATTGCTGTATATCTCCATTAAGGTTTACCTGAACCACCCTATTGTGATCTCCATCACTTAACCACAGTCCATTTTCATCTTGTGCAATCCCAATCGGGTTTATGCCTTGAAGATTAATTGTCTTGGTATGTACCCAAGCGATTTGAGTTTTTGGCTCCTCTTTGCAGCTATATAGAGTGAGCGCTGCAATGAGTATAATGTATAAATTTTTCATAGTTATTTTGTGTTTAAAAAAGAGAGGCAGCGGCATGCTTATCACATAACTGCCTCACTCGTCTTTACCTTAGGGGTGAAAGACACTATTGTACTAAGCGCTCATATTTACAACAAGCCGGAAGATTATCATAAGCTCCTGCTGTTGCTTTATGAGCTTTTGTGTCGTGACCAGCCTTAGCTATTTCTTTTTGTATTGCATCTGTTGTTGTCTGGCTGTTATCAAAGCTAACTTCTAACATTTGATTATTCTGATTCCAAGCGGCATCTGTTACTCCTTCTATACCGTTTGTAACTTTTAAAATACGCGCCTCACACATCCCACACTTACCTGCTACAAGCATTTTCTGAGTTTTTACAATGCTCTCTTTTGTAAGCTTTGTAGTATTCGTTTCAGATAATTCTACTTCGCCATCAGCTCTAGTGATTTTTGAGGTAATAGGTGTATATCCAGCATTTTCTACTTGTTTTACAACAGCATCCATCGTAAGTGCTTTTTCTGCAGGATACTCAAAACTAAAGTCGCCTGTTTCAATATCGATGGCTACTTTCTTTATTCCTTTAAACTCTTTGAATTTTTTCTCTAATCCGTATGCACAGAATGGACAACCTAGGCCGTCTACCTGCACTTCAAATTGATCCATTTCCTTTTGCGCTTGCACACCCATAGTTGTAAACAAGGCCATTACTAATATTGATATTATTGTTTTCATAATGTTTAATTTAATTCTCTCTTTGAGATACTGTTATTATTAAAGTATAAAACGTGTTCCTAAGTATATAGAATATTTTCTCTCTATTGCCTCAGGAACGTTTTGGCTAAGCGGTACTTGAACTCCTGCTTCCCATGTCCATTGTTTTCTTGCGTACTGGATTCCTTGAGCATACAGCAATTCAAATTGATCACGCTCTAAAAACCACTCGCTAGAATATTCAAAATATAAATTGAGCTGATTTACAGGATACGTAGGTTTAAGCAATGGTAATCCAAATCCTAATTTATAAACCAACTTATCAAGAGATCCATCTGGCACCCAGTTATACCCCACTTCATTAGAAACACCATATTTGAGCGATTCATAACCCGCGACTACTCCATAATACCCAGAATACTTACCAGTACTTATACCTTCAATATCGAGAGCTTCTCCGGTAGGTAAGGTCTGTAATGTTTTGGCAACCATTCGGAAGGTTTTACCCGTTCCATCTTTTCTATAAAACTGATACTTACCTATAATGTTGATGTCACCTAATGTACTTCCGCTTCCGCGAAAATCGTCATAATCATAAGTTACGTAAGGTAAATGCACCGCTACAAGCGTGTTTGACGTAGGTAAATAGTGTAGCATAAGAGGTACGCGAGTTGCTGTCCCGTCTTCTGAAACGCGTATTTCGGTAAGTGTTTTTGCTATAAAACTTCCGCCACCTAGCATGATAGGTTTATCTGCGGTAAGTGGTGGTCCTTGTGAGTGCGCTTTCGCGAAAGCGAATGTCACCAATAAGACTATAAATATATTTTTCATTGTGATTCTCGTTATACCCAAAGATTGGGTAATTAGTAATAAAAGTGTAGTTACTACAAGAGCAACTAGCTTATATTTCTATGGCATATAAACCATAGCGGAATCCCAAATGCGCAATGATATTGCACGCAGAGATACCTGTTTATACAGGTATTAAATTAGGTATTGATTGTAAGCAACTTGATAATCTGTAATTATCAAGGGAGGAGGGTGACTTGTGACCGATGCAGAATGTTTATCTGCTTCTAAAAAAAGATATGTATAGCTGTAGGTGAAGGCTTTTAAAAATACAAGTTGATCTGTAGTAAATTGATCAAATTGCATTTTGAGCTCATCTTGACCTTCAAAAACGGTTTGCTCATTCTTGCAGCATCCCATTTTTTTGTAAGTGTCTTTGCCATACTTAGCGTCTAAGGATTGCATCATCTCACAAGGAGCAGCTTCACCAAAAATCGCAACATCAATTAAATGATCTCCACAATAGTGCTTATCTACACTAAAAGACATCGTAGATCCTAGCACTAAAAGCGCTAAAAACAAAGATGTTATTTTATGGAAACCGTTTTTCATTAATGCAAAAATAAATAAAAGCCAAATAACAATGATGTTACTTGGCTTTATAATAACAATTACTGTGCCTATATGATCACATAGTAATTATATAGGAGCACTGATTATAATGAGTATTGTAGTCCAACTGTCACAGTCTCCTTACGCTTGAGTTGTACTCCATTTACATCTTGTAAGAGAGGTGTAGCTACTTCAACACCTAAACGTACATTCTTTAATGCTCCTTTATAGGCGTAAAGATTAAATCCTAATCCCCCATCTATATAAGTACCACCAGAGTTTCTAGTATCTGCAGTGATTACCATAAGCGGATTCAAATCTGGATTTGCGCCATCTATTTCTGAAACTACACTTCCTTTTACACGTGCAGAAAAACTAATCCAATCTGCCGTTTTATAAGCAATCCAGTTATCAAGGCTATATACATTGCCCAATCTATAATCGCGATCATTAGTCCCAGTACGGATTACTCCATTTACTTGATTTCCACCAGAGAATCTATCTGTTTGCCACAAAAACGTTGCCCCAAGAAGAGCATCTACGGTGCCGCTTCCTATCTGCATAGGATAAGGTAGTATTACTTCATTGCCATTAGATACAGGAGTAACATCCATTTCATCTATACTTCCTGTAGGTAATGACACCCCTACTTTACCGTGTAACTGCTGCCTGTTCTTATTGAAAACAGTATATAAGGCCGATAATTTGAGATCTGTGATTCCGCTAGATGCTGTGCTAAATGTTCCTCCCATGGCTGTAAGGTGTTCCATATCCATAGATGTATATCCAAGCATCGCTTCAAGTGTAACTTTATCTGACACAGCATACATACCTCCTAGCATATGCATGTTCATAGGCATATCTGTAGGTGTAACCATATATTCTCCTCCATTAGGAAGTAATACACTATCAAAACTTACATCATCATTACCTCTCTTAAGATCATTCATTTGCATATTCATATATCTATATGAAAACATGAATTCTCCTTTTTTGTGAGTATGGTCACCCATAACAGATATAGGAGCATGCCCATCTGGACGATTACTTGACCATGATTGTGATACCTCTTGCTCTTGTGCGTATGTACTAGTAGCAACTACTGCGGCGAGTAGTGCTATATATAATTTTTTCATTTATTGAATTTTAAATATTGTGTATAGTGAAGTGAACGTACTCTTTTGAGTACGCTCATAAACTGCGAGACTAGCGATATTAAAAGACTAGTATCTCTTTATAAATTCAATAAGTTTTGGGTGGTGGATCTATGCGCTCTTGGAAGGTTTTAATACTTCCCAAATGATTTGGAAAATTCTCCTTAGCAAAAGTTATTGAGGTAGATGATATATCTACCTGATCTTCATTTTGATAAAACAATGGGTAAAAAGCCTCTACAATCTGTAGTTGCTGCCCTTGAGAAGGATCTTCTTGGTCTACATCTAGAGTGAGCTGCTTAGAAAGAAAACACTTACCATTACACTGCAAGGCTGGCTTGTCTGTGTTAACGCAATACGTCTCTATTATATAATCTATATTGAGCTCGTAATACATCACATATCCTACGTTTATGGCAGGACGTAACGCAAAGAAAAAGAATATGACAAGTGCACAAGTAGATTTCAAAAATAAAGGCTCTCTATAGCTAATAGCAGTTTATTACTGAATCTCCTTATCTACTACACCACACTTCAACATCTTGTCTCCGTAATATGGGTTACGTATTTCTGGAGAGTTAGATAACCAGTAAGCACCTTTACCTTCAAAAGCCATCGGGCAGTATTGCTTATATATAGTGCCAGATGTAATCTCGCTAGATAGATATACCTCTACCTTTTTTGAAATATTTTCAAAAGCTACGCGTTGCTCTGCAGCATCTTTAGACATTGAGATAAGCGCTAGGTCGTCACTTAAGTTTCTCGTGATATCACTTTCTACTTGAGCGTCTAGTACATCTTTAAATTTTGCCGCTTCTTGAGCAGCTTCTTTAGCGTTTGTATTTACGAGCGCACCTTTTAACATTAAATAAGAAGCGTGAATTTGTGACGCTTCCTCTGTTTTAAATGTTACATCTTCAACAGCATCAGTCACATTTAAATCTCCATTTTCTGTTACTACAGCATCAATCCCTACTTGGGTAGGAGCGGTTTGCACATTAGCACCTTCTTGTTGTTTACATGACACAATTGCTAGAATAGCTATTACTAATAAAGTGTTTTTCATCTTATAACATGTTTAGACTACAAAAATACACATACCCTATTTATCAACCTTACGGTAATAAAAAAAAGCAGGTAATAAGAGAAAAATCAACAATGGCTGTATTAAGAATCTACGCACGTAGAATAACGGCAGATATTCTGAAGGGTTATGATGATGTAGTAAGTAGTAAAACGGCAATAATAATATCACCAAAACTATCAAGTAAAATATACTCGTGAATTTTAAAATACTCCTATCTGTAAAAACTGCCCATAAAATTCCGAGAGACAGTAGCATGTTGATGAAATACCTCAAGAGTACATTTAAAAAGAACTTCCCTTGCGCTAGTTCGGGCAATGCCTTATTCTGATAATCACCATGGAAGTAATCAATAAGCGGATCGTAGAATAGTTCGCTTTCGCGAAAGCGTACATACAACAATCCCAACAATAACAATCCACCTATCAGGACGCGGACTAACTTATTCATCCTTCACCGGTTTTTTGTAAGAATTGATCCAGCCTATCCATAATAAGAACACGGTACCATAAATTACCGCCGGAAAGATGGTTCCATGAAGTACATCTGCATATTGTGGATACTCATAAATACCTATGGTAAGTAATGCAATGCGCAAGACATTCATCCCGTAAATAAGTGCTGCTCCTCCAAAAATGAATAAGAGCGTACGCTTCATATCACCAAAGAATGCTAGCATGAATGAAATAAATAATAGCATTACACTTACAGCATTACAGCCTTCTACAACTCTAGCAAGCGTTTTTCCATTCATTGTGAGATTCATAGCAGGCTCCCATTTACTTGGCACCACTTGCATGTCATAACCTAATGATGTGATGACAGATTGACTTTGTCTGGCAACTGTATGTGTAATAATGTCGGGAAAATAGCGACTACTACCTCCGTAGGTTAAAAATAGTTGGTAAAGCACCACAAAAACCAAATAACTTCCTATGAAGATAATGAGAAATCGAAGTACGGACTTATATTTGCGTAGTAGTTTAAGCAAGGGGCGTATTTTAACGTCTAAAATACAAGAAAAATGGCTTTTGAAGATTTAAAAATAGAAGTAAGCCGCATCGCGGATAAAAAAGAAGATAGCGCTACAAGCAAAATGACTGCAATATGTGAGTTATTGCGCGAGCGCATAGAATATTATGACTGGGTAGGTTTTTACATGGCAAACCATGAAAAGCGCACATTACACCTAGAAGCATTTGCTGGAGAACCTACAGATCACACGGTAATTCCTTTTGGTAAAGGGATATGTGGTCAGGTAGCAGAATCTAATGCAAACTTTGTAGTGCCAGACGTAAAAGCGCAAGACAATTATATCGCTTGTTCTATCACTGTAAAAAGTGAGATTGTTATTCCATTATTTAAAGATGGTAAAAACATAGGGCAGATAGATATAGACTCAAGTCATGTAGATCCTTTTACAAAAGATGACGAAGATTTCCTCGAGTTTGTAAATGTGCAAGTTGCAGCATTGCTGTAAGAAGCACCTTCCACTAATTAAAAAGCCCCAATTCTAAATATAGAATTGGGGCTTTTTTATATTATATAAAGCTATTACATCCCTGTTCTTATTGCTTCTACAGGATCTAGTCGTGAGGCTCCTATTGCTGGGATTATCCCTGCAATGATACCTATGATAAATGTTGTGAAGAGTCCTAAGAAAATATTATCAAAAGATAATACAAATTCAAAGTCTCCCGCAATCTTAGAGACATCTAGCAGCCATACTATAAGCTGCACCATAACAAGTCCAATAAATCCGCCAAAAATAGATAACAATACAGATTCAAATAAAAACTGAAATAAGATGAAACGGCGCTTTGCTCCTAGCGCCTTCTGTATACCTATGAGGTTTGTGCGCTCTTTGACACTCACAAACATAATATTTGCAATCCCGAAACCACCCACTAGTAGTGCAAAGCCACCAATTAACCAGCCCACTGTAGTAAGCACACCTATAATCCCATCAATAGCATCTGTAAAACCACTAAGTCTATTGATGAAGAAATCACTAGTTTCCCCAGCTTTTATAGACCTACCTGCTCTCATTTTCTGTTCGGCGATAGCGTAGAATTCATCTGCATCCTCACCCTCTGCAGGTACGATTGTCATTGTAGGGAAAGTAGATCTATTATTATCGCCATAAATACGTCTTATAATATTTACTGGAATTACTATTTTCTCATCCTTAGAATCTCCAAAGGCATTAATACCTTGCTTCTTGAGAACTCCAATGATTGTAAACTTCCTGCTTAAAGTTTTTATTTGTTTCCCTATTGGATCTACACCTTCTCCAAAAAGGTTATCACGCAAAACAGATCCTATGATTGCAACGGGCACTCCATTTATAGACTCTTGCTCATTAAAAAAGCGTCCATCTTCAAATTCTAGTTTTTCTATCTCAAAAAGCCCTTCGGTTGCATTATCTACTTGAACACTCTCTACCACTTTCCCTTCATAACTAATCTTTTGTGAAGGAATAGACATCGTGTAGTTTATAGCACCTAAGCCAGGCAGGTTACGCTGTAAGTTCTGGTAATCCTCATAAGTAACAAGCGGAAAACGCTCTCGCTTCCAGCGCGGAACTTCTGTAGGTCCAAAGGAGATATGAGCGATAATCATACTCTCCTGATCTAGAGAAGAAAGACTTCCCTTAATGTCTTTTTCAAGCGAATCTACCGCTGCGAGAACCCCAATAATTGAGAAAATCCCAACCGTAACTCCCATCAAAGAGAGAAACGTACGAAGCTTGTTATTGCGCAATGCATTTACAGCAAATCTAAAACTCTCCCCTAAGGCTCTTAAATATATTAGCATTGATTGATTTTATCTAAAGATACGAGTAAGACGCCACACACTAAAAATTGTTACAAAGTCATGTCAATTTGTTAATAGAAACCCCAAACAAAAAGGGTTGAAATACCTATTTTTGAAGCTTTTAAAACCCATCCATTTAGGATCAACCAAAATCTATTAATTTTCTCACAATGAGCACAACAAAAAAAATAGGCGCAGCACTAATTTCAGTATTCCATAAAGACGGCTTAGCCCCTATCGTTCAAAAGCTACACGAACAAGGAGTAACCCTTTATTCTACTGGTGGAACAGAGAAGTTTATTAAAGATTTAGGAATCCCAGTTGTACCTGTCGAGGATGTGACTTCTTACCCTTCTATCTTAGGTGGTCGTGTAAAAACATTACACCCTAAAGTTTTTGGAGGAATTTTAAACCGTCAAGATCACGAAGGAGATGTAAAGGAAATGGAAGAATTTGAAATTCCGCAGCTTGATCTTGTGATTGTAGATTTATACCCTTTTGAAAAAACAGTAGCTTCTGGCGCGCCAGAACAAGATATTATAGAAAAAATAGATATAGGTGGTATTTCACTTATACGTGCTGCAGCAAAAAACTTTAAAGACACCTTATGTGTATCTTCTATGGAAGACTATGCAGAGGTTCTTGACATTATTACTACAGGAAACGGAAGTACTACTATTGCACAGAGAAAACGTTTTGCAGCAAAGAGTTTTGCCGTTTCTTCTCATTACGATACTGCGATCTTCAATTATTTCAATACAGACCAAGAAATCCCAGTACTTAGACATAGTAAAAATGAAGGGAAAGCACTTAGATATGGAGAAAATCCGCATCAAAAAGGATTTTTCTTTGGAGATTTTGATGAAGTTTTTGAGAAGCTTCACGGTAAAGAATTATCATACAACAACCTGCTTGATGTAGATGCTGCTGTAAACTTAATTTCAGAATTTCAAGGAGAAGCACCTACGTTTGCTATTCTTAAACACAACAATGCATGTGGTTTTGCACAGCGTGACACTATGCACCAAGCATATGTAGACGCTCTTGCTGGAGATCCTACTTCTGCCTTTGGCGGAGTGTTAATTGCAAATGGAAACATAGATATTTCGACTGCAAATGAAATTCATAAATTATTCTGTGAGGTAGTGATAGCGCCGTCTTACGATGCAGATGCACTAGAAATTTTAAAAGGAAAGAAAAACAGGATAGTCCTTACGCTCAAAAATATCGTATTACCTGAGACAACCGTGCGCACTTGCCTTAACGGAACACTCGTTCAAGGTCGCGATAACAAGACAGATGTGAAGGAAAATTTAACAAACGCAACAACTACCGCTCCTACAGATAAGGAGATAGAAGATTTACTGTTTGCTTCAAAAATATGTAAGCACACAAAATCTAATACCATTGTACTTGCAAAGAACAAACAACTTTGTGCAAGTGGTACAGGTCAAACTTCTAGAGTTGATGCCTTAAGACAAGCTATTGATAAAGCAACCTCATTTGGTTTTGATCTTAAAGGATCTGTAATGGCAAGTGATGCATTTTTCCCATTTCCAGACTGTGTTGAGATTGCAGATAATGCGGGTATCACATCGGTAATTCAACCTGGTGGATCTATTAAAGATCAACTTACAATTGATTACTGTAATGAGCACAATATCTCAATGGTAATGACGGGAACAAGACATTTTAAACATTAATATAAGTTTAAGGGAGTACGCTTTCGCGAAAGCGTAATTTTACCCTTTAATATTTGTACATTTATACAAACGCGTAACTGCTAACATTTAATACCTCCACAATAACCCTATGGGATTTTTTGATTTTTTAACCGAAGATATAGCAATTGACCTCGGTACCGCAAACACACTGATTATTCACAACGACAAGGTAGTGGTAGATAGCCCCTCCATAGTTGCTAGGGATAGGACGACCAAAAAAATCATAGCTGTAGGTAAGGAAGCTGCTCAAATGCAGGGGAAAACGCATGAAAATATCAAGACAATTAGACCTCTTAAGGATGGTGTAATTGCAGATTTTGACGCGAGTGAACAAATGATTGCGATGTTCATTAAAGAAATCCCTGCGCTTAAAAAGAAATTCTTTCCACCAGCATTGCGCATGGTGATTTGTATTCCTTCTGGAATTACAGAAGTAGAGATGCGAGCAGTAAAAGAAAGTGCAGAGCGTGTAAATGGAAAAGAAGTTTACTTAATACACGAGCCTATGGCTGCGGCCATAGGTATAGGTGTAGACATCATGCAACCTAAGGGTAACATGATTGTAGATATAGGTGGTGGTACTACAGAAATTGCGGTGATTGCTCTAGGAGGAATTGTTTGTGATAAGTCTGTAAAAATTGCCGGTGATGTATTTACAAATGACATCATTTATTACATGCGCACCCAGCACAACCTCTATGTAGGTGAACGCAGTGCCGAAAAAATTAAAATACAAATAGGTGCCGCTACAGAGGATCTTGAAGTTCCGCCAGAGGAAATGAGCGTTCAAGGACGTGATCTTCTTACAGGTAAACCTAAACAAGTGCAAATAAGCTATCGCGAGATTGCAAAGGCACTTGATAAATCTATACTTCGTATAGAGGATGCGGTAATGGAAACATTATCTCAAACTCCTCCAGAACTCGCTGCCGATATTTATAACACAGGAATCTACCTTGCTGGTGGAGGATCTATGTTACGAGGTCTTGACAAGCGTCTTTCTCAAAAAACAGACTTACCTGTTTATATTGCCGAAGATCCGCTTAGGGCTGTAGTACGAGGTACTGGAATATGCCTAAAAAATATTGCGAAGTATAAGAGCGTTCTCATTAAATAGAAAACTCTTAAGTTATGCATCAGATTATCAATTTCTTGATCAGGAACAAGCACTTCCTGCTGTTTGCATTTTTACTAATGCTGTCGCTTGTTTTTACCATACAATCTCATTCTTATCACCGTAGTAAATTTGTAAACTCTGCAAACTGGTTTACGGGTGGCATTTATGGATCTGTAACTAGTGTTCAAGATTATTTTAAACTAAAGACTTACAATAAACAGCTTCTAGAAGAGAATGCCCGCTTACGCGAAATGTTGAAATCACCTAACGAGGATAATCTTGACCTTGAAGTTCTCACAGACATAACATCACCTATCCCGTCAGATAGTCTGCGAAAATTCTCCTACATTCCTGCAAAGGTTCTCAATAACAACTATGCAAAGACAGATAATTTTATTACTCTTTTAGGTGGGTCACAAGATAGTATTCACAAAGACCAAGGAGTAATCACTAGCAAAGGAATCGTAGGTATTATTGATAAAACATCTTCTGGTTACAGTACCGTATTATCTATTCTCAATTCTAACTTTACCACAAGTGCAAAGTTAAGAGCGTCGGAACATTTTGGGACAATGCAATGGGATGGTGAGGACCCAAATATCGTTCAGGTTATTGATATGCAACAGCAAGCACCTGTAAAACTAGGTGATACCATAGAAACCAGTGGGAAATCGGCAATTTTCCCGAAAGGGATTCCTATAGGTACAGTAAACGAGTTTGTATTAGATCCAAGTAAAAACTTCTATACATTATCTATTAAACTTATTAATGACATGACTAATCTAGGTCATGTGTATGTGGTAGAAAATAGCTATAAGAAGGAAATCATAGCACTAGAAACACAGCAAGATGAAGAATAGTGTCTCTGTAAATATTGCTAGGTTTGTAGCACTCATGATTGTGCAGATTTATATTTTTAATAATGTAAATCTCTTTGGGTACATCAATCCCTACCCTTACGTCTTGTTTCTATTAGTCTTTCCATTTACAGCTAATAGAGCGTTATATATTTTTATCGCCTTCTTAACGGGACTTACGATGGATATGTTTGGTAACAGTGGCGGTGTGCATGCGGCAGCTTGCCTCTTCCTGGCATACCTTAGGCCAGTTGCTTTACGATTTTCTTTTGGAGTAAGTTATGAGTACAATGCCATAAAATTATCTAAGGTGAGTTTTTACGAGCGATTCATCTTTATTTCTATAATGGTGCTCATTCACCATTTAGTATTGTTTTTACTAGAGGTATTTAACATAAGTAATATACTCTACACCTTAAACAAAACGTTAGTCACTAGTATCTTTACTATTATACTTTGTTTGACTTTTAATATCCTTTTCAGCAGCCGTAACGAATGAGAAAATTACTACTCCTCTTTATTGTTCTTACTACTGGTGTACTCTTTATTGCTAGACTATTTTATCTGCAGGTGTATGACACCTCTGCAGCTGTTTTATCTGAGAGTAACGCTATAAAGCAACAATTTGAAATCCCACAACGTGGTCGTATTTATGACCGCTATGGAGAACTTTTAGTTTCTAACCAGCCATCATATGATTTAATGGCTATACCTAGAGAAATCAAACCTTTTGACACGCTCAAGCTATGCTCATTATTAAATATTGATAAAGAAAAACTTGTAAAACAACTTAACAAGGCAATACATTATTCTCCTAGGCATCCTTCTGTTATAGTGCCTACTATGTCACAAGAAGAATTTGCATACTTAGGCGAGCAAATGCGCAAGTTTGAAGGCTTCTTTATCCAGAAAAGATCATTACGTGACTATCAGATAGACTTTGGCGCAAACTTTCTTGGATACATCCAAGAAGTACACCAAGGGATTATTGATAAACAGCCTTACTATATAAGCGGAGATTTAATAGGACGACAAGGTGTTGAACAAAAATATGAAGAGCTCCTAAGAGGAAAAAAAGGGATCAAATACCTTCAAAAAGATCGATTTAATCGTGTTATAGGCCCTTACAAAGAAGGCACACTTGATCAAGAACCTGAAGAAGGAAAGAATATATATCTTACCATAGATTCTGAACTTCAAAAATATGGAGAAGAATTAATGCAAGGTAAGCGCGGTGGCATTGTAGCCATTGAGCCATCTACTGGAGAAATTCTAGCACTTGTGGCTGCTCCCAATTATGACCCTGCTTTAATGGTAGGTCGTGAGCGATCTAAAAATTATTCAAAACTTGATAACGACTCTATTGCAAAGCCTCTTTATGACAGAGCATTGCTAGGAGAATATGCGCCAGGATCACCTTTTAAAGCACTTACGGGACTCATTGCACTCCAAGAAGGAGCGATTGGTCTTGATGATAGAGTGTATTGTAATGGAGGAATGAGATATGGTAGAGGAAGGACCTTTGGGTGTCACCACCATAAAAGTCCAGTACAAATGATCAGTGGTATTGCTTACTCTTGTAATGCCTACTTTGGAACTGCTTACTTAAATACTCTCAATAAATACGATACGCCACAAGAAGGTATTGCTGCATGGCAAGGCCACCTTAAGAGTTTTGGACTAGGAGATTTTATGGGTTATGACTTACCTATAGGAAGACCAGGTTTCATTCCAGGGGCTTCATACTATAACAAAATCCATGATTACCCTAATAGAAGATGGGGAAGTGCTGCAACATTATCTAACTCTATTGGACAAGGGGAAGTTGCACTTACTCCAATGCAAATGGCACACTTTACAGCAACTATTGCAAATAGAGGCTGGTTTTACAGACCGCACATCATAAAAAAAATAGAAGGACAAGACACGATTCCTTCTCAATTTGAACAGAAAAATTATACCACTATAGATGCAAAACACTTTGAACCTGTGATACAAGGGCTCAATGATGTGTACAATTATGGGACTGCAGCAAACTTAAAAGTACCTGGAATAGATATTTCAGGTAAAACAGGTACAGCAGAGAATTATGCTAAAATAGATGGAGTAACAACACAGCTTACAGACCACTCTACTTTTGTAGCCTTTGCTCCTAAAGACAAACCAAAGATTGCTATTGCCATCTTTGTAGAAAATGGGTATTGGGGATCTCGTTACGGTGGCCGTATCGCATCTCTCATGATTGAAAAATACATTAACAGAGAAGTAACGCGTAAGGATTTAGAACAATGGATTCTCACACATACCCTTGAGGAAGAATATGCTAAACCATTGAGTGGCAAGCCTTTTAAAATAAATTATTAATGAGCCGTTTTACAAGGAATGTTGGTAGTTTTGACTGGGTACTTATTTTATTATACTTAGCCCTCGTAGCTATAGGCTGGGTTAATATTTACTCTGCTGCCTTTGATCCAGATACACAAGCTTTTGCAAGTATGAATAACTTGTACTTCAAGCAACTTGTGTGGATATTTCTAGGCTTTCTTATCATTACGTTTATTCTCTTCTTAGACTCAAAATTCTTTGAGCGATTCTCTAGTGTCATTTACATAGGCTCGTTGCTGTCATTAATATTATTGTTTGTTTTTGGTAAGACTATATCTGGGGCAACAAGTTGGTACAATCTCGGTTTTATGAGTTTGCAGCCTAGTGAATTTGCCAAAGCCGCTACCGCACTAGCACTCGCCAAATATCTGAGCGACATACAAACCAATATAAAAACCATAAAAGATCAAGTACGTGCTCTTGCTATTATAGCAATACCAGCACTTATCATTGTGCCACAACCAGATCCTGGAAGTGCATTAGTTTATGCTGCATTTTTCTTTCCGCTATATAGAGAGGGACTTGCTGCTAGTTATTTAATTCTAGGAGCATCTACGATTACGTTATTTGTGCTTACACTAGTTTTAGGACCTATTTATGTGTCTCTAATTGTTCTTGTGATTGCCTTGATACTGTTTGCTAGAAATAGAAAAAAACGACCCTCAAAACGTCTTTATATAGGTCTTGTTGCAGCAGCATGTCTTTTTGCATTTTCTGTAAACTACATTTTCGAAAATATCTTCGAGCAACGTCACCGCGACCGTTTTAATATTGTTTTGGGTAAAGAGGTAGATGCAAAAAGTATAGGATATAATACACAGCAAAGTGAGATTGCCATAGGTAATGGTGGCTGGTTTGGAAGAGGGTTTCTAGAAGGAACACAAACTAAAGGTAAGTTTGTACCAGAACAACACACAGATTATATTTTCTCAACAGTTGGTGAAGAGTGGGGTTTCCTTGGGAGTACCCTAGTAATCATCTTATTTGTAGTGCTTATTTTGAGGATCATCCAACTATCAGAAAAACAAAAAAATGACTTCTCGCGCATTTATGGATACAGCCTCGCAGGAATTTTATTCATTCACTTTGTAGTAAACATTGGGATGGTCATAGGTCTCTTACCTACGGTAGGAATTCCTTTGCCGTTTTTCAGTTACGGAGGATCAGGATTATGGGGCTTCACTATTTTACTATTCATCTTTGTAAAACTAGATGGTAATAGAGTAAACGAGTGGTAATCTAAGTACACTTTCGCGAAAGCGTAAAAACAAACATAAAAAAAGCGAGCATCACTGCTCGCTTTTTTTTTACACTAATAACGACTTCTTAGTTGTTATCGTCATCACCATTATAATCGTCTGTTCCTTCGATTTCTTCTTCTATCTCTTGACCAGCTTTGTTAGCTCCATTTTCGATAGCTTCGCCAGTTTCTTCGGCAGCATTTTCGATAGCATCACCAGCTTCTTCCAGTCCGTTTTCGATATCTTCTCCTGCTGCTTCTGCAGAGTTTTCAATTTTATCTTGAGTTGTCTCTCTACAAGAGATTGTTGAGAATGTAAATCCTACAAGTGCTAGTACTACAAATACTTTTTTCATAATAATAATTGTTTATTGGTTAGGGTGTAAATGTAATATGGTACAATTACATTTTTTGTTAATAGGTAGTTATAATAAACCTATATAATTACTAAAATAGATATGTTATCTGATACCTTTGCGGTAAAATTCTTCCAGTGATAAAAGGAGTTGTTTACATGCTTATTGCTGCATTTGCGTTTACGTGGATGAACTTACTGGCAAAATATCTCGAAGATTTTCACCCACTACAGGTAGTGTTTTTTAGATGTGTGGGCACCTTTATTTTTATTTTTCCTTACATGCTTATCAAGCGAGTTCCTGTTATAGGGAGTAATTTCTCTTGGCTCATAACTAGAGGGATATTGAGTTTTGTTTCTCTCGCGCTTTATTTTGTGGTCATACAGCGCATCCCATTAGGATCTGCCGTTGCTTTACGATATACAGCCCCTTTGTTTAGTGCCATCTTTGCGCTTTGGTTTTTAAAAGAAAAAGTAAAACCATGGCAATGGGTGGCATTAGTCATTTCTGTTATAGGAGCTCTTGTGTTAAAAGGAGTCGATTTTAGAATAGATACGATAAGTTTTATACTCATTATTATGTCTTCTATTTTGGTAGGTGGTGTGTTTACCATTGTGCGTTATTTAGGATCGCGAGAACATTTTTTAACCATAATCAACTACTTTATGGTAATCTCTATCATAGGTAGTCTTTTCTTTATACAACACTGGCGTATGCCTGTAGGTGTTGAGTGGTGGTATGTAAGTGGTATTGGCGTCTTTGGACTTTTTGGCCAAGTATTCTTAACGCGTTCTTTCCAACTTGCAGATACAGCTACCGTAGCTCCCATTAAATACATGGAACTCGTATATGCTTTAATCTTAGGTTACTTTCTCTTTAATGAACGGTATGACACCGCTCCTCTAGTAGGGATGGGAGTTCTAGTCATAGGGATGCTACTTAACGTTTGGGTAAAGAGAAGAGCTTAGATTCGCTGTAGTATAGGTTTTATATGGAATTACGCTTTCGCGAAAGCATAAAAAAAGCGAACTCCATCAAGAGTTCGCTTTTTATAATTAAGAGATTTGAGTTTCTAGTTCTTTACAGGTTCTTTACTCTCATTCAAAAGTATAGGAGTACCATAACCTAGCTGCTCTAGTTTATCCATCTGTGTTTTCTTATCACCTACTATCAAGTATATCATTTTATCTGGATTAAGATATTTATCTGATAGTTTCTTGATTTCTTCTACTGTCATATTCTCTACGATAGCCTGGCGTTCCTTGATATAATCTGGAGATATACCCAGGTTTGCAATATCATCTAGCATATTTAGCTTTGCTCCCATAGTTTCAAAAGCACGCGCTTGACTTTTTAGTAGAAAACTTTTAGACACGTCAAGATCTTGTTGTGTGAAGTTCTTCCCATAGTTTTTAAGAATATCCTTTACGAGTGCAGTAGACTCATAAGTTACATTAGAACGTACTCCACTCGAGACAGCAAACGCTCCAGGAAGTGTAGATCCAGAAAAACCTGAACGTATGCCATAAGTATATCCTTTTCCTTCTCTAAGTTTCTGTGTAAGTTGTGAGGCAAAACCACCACCACCTAAACGGTAGTTCATCATTTGTGCTGGATAAAAATCTTTATCGGTTTCTGCCATTGCTGGGTATCCAAAACGAAGTACAGACTGCTTTGCATCTGGCACATCATAAAAATATACGTTAGACTGCTCCGGAGCCTTAGGAACCTCTACTACAGGAATTGTAAATTCTCTAGCCTCCCAATTATCATTAAGACCTGCGAGTACTGTAGTTGCTTTTTCTTTACCTACAGCACCTACTACTTGCATTTTAGCAACATTAGGAACTACATAATTGTTATAATAACTCTTTAGATCCTCAAGCGTAATTGCATTTACAGAAGCTGGAGTTCCTAAGCTGTTTTGAGCTAGTAGGCTACGCTCTCCATAAATTAATTTATCAAATTGTATAGCTGCAATACTATTAGGGTTTGCCTGTTGCTGCTCCAGACGACTTAAGGTACTCTGCTTTAATAAGTCAAACTCTGTCTTATCCCAGCGCGGCTGCAAGAGGATTTCTTGAACCAAGGCAATGGTTTTATCATAGTTTTTAGCCAGTGTATTCCCGCCTATGTATATATTCTCTTTGTCTGAGTACGTGTAAATATTTGCTCCAAGGCTTTCAATCTCATTTTCAAGTGCTGCAGTAGTTTTTGTGGCAGTTCCCTTCATAAGTAAATCTGCTAGCAAACTGGAAACGCCTACTCTATTGATATCCTCTAAAAGTAATCCTCCACGTATATTCATCTGAAATTGCACAAGTGGTACTTCGTCATTTTCGATACCATACACTTCAAGTCCAGAAGAAAGTTTGTCTTCCCAAACATTAGGAACAGTAACTTCAGCAGTTTTGCCATATGCAGGCTCCTCACTACGATCAAAGGACGAAGGAGTACGCTCATAATCTGCTGCGATACTCGCATCAAATGTCTCCTCTGCTCCTTCTACTATCTTTTCTTCTACTACTTGTGCAAGATCAGAATCTTCAAGTGCAAGTGTTGTTTGACCTATAGGCACAAAACTAGTAGCAATATAATTATGCCCTTTAATGTACTGCTCGTAAACGCGTTGTACATCTTCCTTAGTCACTGCAAGAATACGATCTACATCTTCTGTGATGTATGCAGGATCCCCAGCAAAAATCTCATACTGCGCTAGCTGAAATCCTTTTCCTAATACACTTGATAAGCCATTATAAAACTGTGTTTCTTGCCCTGCTTTAATTCTGTCTAAATCTTTTTGTGAGATTCCCTCAAGTTCAAATTTTGTAAAAGCCTCATTAATTCCTACAAGTACATCATCAAGATCTTTACCAGGATATGCATTGACGCTTAAACCAAATTCTCCTGCGATTTCAGAACCAAAATTGAACATTCTCACACCAGCCGTAAGCTGCTTCTCATCAATTAAAATCTTATTGAACGGCGCATTCTTGCCTTTAGAAAGATAACTAGCCAGCACTTCAAGTGCATAAGAGTCCTTATCATAATTAGGCACCGTAGGCCACGTCATTGATAGTTGTGGTAATCTAGCAAAGTTATCTTCATAATAGAGTCGCTTTGTATTTGCTACTGTAACAGGTTGCTTTTCCATTGCTGGAACTTCTTCTCCTCTTGGAATTTCTCCAAAATATTTTTCCACCCACTCCTTAGTTTGCGCAATATCAAAATCTCCAGCGATCGTAAGCGTTGTATTATTAGGCGTGTACCAGCGATTATAAAAATCTTTTACATCTTGTAGTGTTGCATTTTGTAAATCTTCTAATGAGCCTATTACCTGCCAGTTATAAGGATGGTTTTCTGGATAAAGGTTCTTCCCTACCACATAACGTGCGTGACCATAAGGACGGTTATCCACAGACTGCCTTTTTTCATTCTTTACCACCTGCTTTTCTTTTGCAAGAACTGGATCTGTTACCGTATTTATGAAGTATCCAAGCTTATCTGCCTCTGCCCAAATCATTTTTTCAAGAGCATCTTTTGGCACTGTTTGAAAATAGTTTGTGCGATCACGACTCGTAGATCCGTTTGCTCCAGAACCACCAATACGCGCGCTCATTGCATCAAGCCCACCTTTTCCAAGGTTTTCAGATTCTAAAAATAATAAGTGCTCAAATAAGTGAGCAAAACCTGTACGTCCTTCTATCTCTCTTGCAGATCCTACGTGTGCGGTAAGTGCTACTGCAACTACTGGATCTGAGTCGTCTTGATGTAAGATTACGGTAAGTCCATTATCTAGCGTAAACTTTTCAAATGGAACGTTGAATTGTGGGGTTTCCGCTTTCGCGAAAGCGGTATTCTCCTCACTTTCTTGCTTACACGAGAATGTAATAGTTACCAGCGCAATAAGGGCTATAAGACGTGTGATTTTCATCTAAAATAAATTAAAATTAAAGAGGATCAAGATAACCAAAACAGAAACCGAAAGGTTGTTAAATAATGTTAACGCAATGAATCTCGAACCACCAATGTTAATAACTAAAATAAGGTTACCTATTACTTAAATAGGAATATTTCCATAATTTTGGATTAATTCTATATTATGCAACGTACAATTATTCATTTTGATCTTGATACTTTCTTCGTTTCTTGTGAGCGTAGGCTAGATAGTCGCCTTATAGGGAAACCCGTTATTGTAGGTGGTACTGGCGATCGCGGCGTGGTAAGCGCTGCAAGTTATGAAGCTCGCACCTATGGTGTACATAGTGCTATGCCCATTAAAGTAGCTAGACAATTATGCCCTAATGGTATTTACATACGAGGAAATGGCGGCACATATTCAAAAATGTCTAAAGAGGTAACTCAAATTCTTCAAGAAGAACTGCCTGTTCTAGAAAAAGCAAGTGTAGATGAGTTTTATGGTGATCTCACTGGGATGGATAAGTTCTTTGGAGCTTATAAATACTCAAAAGAGCTTCGCCAGCGTATTATGCGAGAAACAGGTTTACCTATTTCCTTCGGGATGTCTCCTAACAAAACGGTATCAAAAGTGGCTACGGGAGAAGCAAAACCTAATAATGAAATTAAAATTGACCCTGGTTATGAGAAAGTGTTTCTTGCACCATTATCTATCAAAAAAATTCCTTCGGTAGGACAGAAGACTTTTATTCAGTTCTGTAATCTAGGAGTGCGCACGGTAGATCTTGTTCAACAAATGCCTGTAGAAATGATGACTTCTGTTTTTGGAAAAAATGGACGCATCATCTGGGAGCGTTGTAATGGTATTGATGATAGCCCTATTGTGGAGTATCACGAACGTAAATCTATCTCTAGTGAACGTACATATGGTCAAGACACAATTGACATGGTGAAGTTACATACTACTATAACTGCCATTGCAGAAAATCTAGCTTTTCAACTACGGCGTGGTAATAAACTCACTTCTGTCGTAACATTAAAAATTAGATACTCAGATTTTCAAACATATTCAAAACAGATGCGTATCCCCTACACCGCTGCAGATCATGTTCTCATTCCCACAGTAATAGAACTTTTTAATAAGCTTAATAATCGTAGGATGCTTATTAGGTTAGTAGGTGTACGCTTTGGTGGTCTTACAGAGGGGCATTATCAAATAGACCTTTTTGAGAATACTAACAAGACCGTAAATCTTTACAAAGCAATGGACGAATTAAGAAATAAATATGGTGATCATACCGTGCGAAGAGCAAACACGATAGGTGAAGGATCCAGAACTATAGGAAATCAAGGTAATCCTTTTAACGGTGAACCTCCTATACTCTTAGCTCACAGACATCAGTAAAAAACACCTCTTTTATTTATTTAAACCCCAAGACTAAATTCATGTATCTCAATAATCACTCTTATTTTAGTTTAAGATATGGAACAATTTCTGAGGAGGAATTACTAGATCTAGCGATACATGAAGGGTGTAATCATTTTGCACTTACAGATATTAATAATACATCTGGCTGTCTAAATTTTGTGCGTCGCGCAAAGGAAAAAAACATAAAACCTATCATAGGTGTCGATTTTAGAAACAATACAAAACAGTGCTACGTTGCACTCGCAATGAATAACCAAGGCTTCCTTGAAATAAACAACTACTTATCAAAACACTTACATAACAAAACTCCATTTCCTGACCAAGCTCCGCATTTTCAAAATGTAATTATTATTTATCCTTTTGAAAATGTAATGGAGTTAGGAAAGACAACCTTTACTAGTAATGAATATATAGGTGTGCGAGCAAAAGATATTTATAAGCTTAAATTTTCTTCTCTTAGTTCATTAACAAAAAAGTTAGTTATTCTCCATACAGTAAGCTTTCGCGATAAGCGAGATTTTAACACGCATCGTTTATTAAGAGCTATAGATACAAATGTATTACTTAGCACGCTCCCACATACAGATCAGGGAAGTCCTAATGACTTGATGTACTCACGAAAAGAGATTGCTCAGGTTTTTAAAGACTATCCATCACTTATTGAGAATACCAATAACCTCTTACAAGAATGTAAGATCGATTTCAATTTTAGCAAAGATAAACCCTCACAAAACTTAACTACACTATTAAAAAGTCCAGAAGCAGATTACAAAAAACTTCTCGAGCTT